>JAUWKK010000209.1 GCA_030614245.1 Planctomycetota bacterium
CGCGGCACCGGCCCCGCGGCCGCTGCAGCCACCAAACTGCTCAAGCAATTGTCCTCAAAGCTCGACCCGGCCGAACGCGCCGCCGGTGAGATTGTTCTTGCAAACGACAATCTCGAGAAGGGACGCATAGATGAGGCCCTCGATCTTTTCAACAAGATCGTGAAGCAGTCGAAAGATCAGGAATTACTCGCCGAGGCTCATTTCAAGATTGGAATGTGCCGCGTCCGGAAGGATGAGGCTGAGCCTGCGTTGAAGGCCTTCAAGAAGGTGGCGCTCGAGTTCCCGAAGATGAACTACGGCGCCGAAGGCGCCGACATGTGGATACGCGCGCTCGAGCATCAGTATCGCACCAGGCGCACCGCCGAGCGCCGCAAGGGCCTGCTCGACGCCCTCGAACGGGTGCTGGCGCTCTATCCGGAGCATTCCAGGATCGGAAACTTCCACCTGCTGAAGGGCCTTGCGCTCGCAGAAAGCGGCCAGCTTGCTGAAGCGCTCGAGGCGCTGGGAAGAGTCCCCGCCACGTCCGACAAGCATATAGAAGCCATGCTCGCGCGCGGCAAGGCGTTCGCCGCCATATTCTATCGCCACCTGAACAGCGGCAAGGGCGAGACGCCCGAAGCGAAGAGGGCGTTTGCCGGGGCCACCGCCGCCCTCGACGCAGCCATCGCCCGGCTGGCAGCCGTGACCGATCCGATCCGGGCCGCACAGGTGCCCGCACTAATGGGCGAGGCCCTCGTGGCGCAGGCGAGGCTTTATTCGCAGAAAGGATACGTCGATCATCAGAAGGTCGCCGACATCCTCGGCAGGCTGCCCGACACCCTGCCGGCCGGTTCGGGCGTCGTGCAGGAGGCCGCCGTGCTCCGGCTCAAGGCGCAAATCGGCCTGCGCAATGCCGATCAGCTCAGGCAGCTTGTCAAGCAGCTAGTCGATTCGAACGCGCCTCAAATCACCCTGGAACGGGCGTTCATCGCCATCTACAACGCACTACTTGCAGAAAGAGACGCAATCGCCTCCGGCGATAAGACTTCGGAAATACGCGTGAAGGCACTGGCCGGTGCTCTGGGATTGCTCATCCGCAAACCCGAACGATGGAGCTCGAACCGCCTGTATCTCGCCGGGGCCTCGCTCAAGGCCGTAGGCGAGATTGATCGCGCTATCCAGGTGTTTGATACGTTAGTAAAGCTGTACGCAGAGAAGCCCGAAGCCGCCGAAGACGTCAATCGCGGGCGGATACTCATGACCGGCTGCCTGCTCGATGCCCGGCAATGGCAGAAGGCCCACGATGCTATCAACGAACTGCTCAAGGTGAAAGGCAATGAAGACTCGCCAACGCTGCATCGCGGTCTCGCACAGGCGCTGACGGAGCTTGGCAAGTATGACGATGCGATCAGGAGCTGGCGCAAGGTGGCCGGGATGTTCCGTCAGGGCGTTCCTGCCTGGTGGGAGGCCCGCCTGGGGCTCATCGAGACGCTCATCCGGGCCGGACGCCGGCAGCAGGCCGCCGCAAAACTCAGCCTGATGACCGAACTCCACGGCGAGCCGCCGAACGACGAACTGAAAGCAAAATTCAAAGAGCTTTCCGAGAAAGCCAGGCAGAAATAGTAAGTAGTAAACAGTAAGCAGTAAACAGTAAGAAGTCAAGACCGCTGATCACTGGTCACTGATCACTGGCCACAGTCGGTCCCGCTTGCAGGAGGTCCATTATGAGCGTTCCTGTGATAATAGAATGCGGTTCGTGCCGGAAACGGCTGCAACTTGACGAGAAGTTCCTGGGCAAAAAGGTGCGCTGCCCTGTCTGCACGATGGGCATAGCGGTGCCGACGCGCGAGGAGTATATCAACTCCGGCATGGCGGCCAAGGCCATGATGATGTCGGGCAAGCGGCTGTCACTGAACGGCCTTGCCAAGGCGATGGTAGAGCTTTCCGACGACGATGCCGCCGTTGCAGGGATGCTGTCGGACCTGCCGGAAGTTCAGACTTGGCAGGACGAGGTCCGCGAGTTCCTCGGCCGCTGGCAGGCGTGGGTGCCGTCGGTCGCATTTCACGGTGTCATAGTCCTGGTGCTTGCCCTGTACGTGGCCACCTCCGGCGAGACGACGTCGGCGATCACTCTCAGGCCGCCGCCCGAGCAGCAGCCGGTGAAGACGAAGGACCCCGGCACGCAGATGCTCGAAGAGGTGAAAGAGCCGCCGGGCAACGAAACGCCGCAGCTCTTCGACCTTGCAATGCCCGGCCCCAAGAGCGACGAACCTGCCGACGACGCCCGCCTCGAGGATGTCGTCAAGGACAGCCCCATCAACGTCATTGCCACGCGCGGCAAGTCCAACCGTTCGATACGCGCGAAGTCCGGTATGCCATCCGGAATGGGGCCCGGAAAGGGCAAGGTCGGTTTCTTCGGCCAGGGCGGCAGCGCCTCGGGAGTCGTATTCATCATCGACAACTCGTATTCGATGGATAACAAAGACGGTCGATTGAAATTCTGCCAAGACGAACTGAAGAAGACGCTCAACAAGATGCCCAACTGGATGCGCTTCAACGTCATTTGGTTCCAAAACCGTAAGTACGAAGCCTACACCGGTGCGCTCGTCTATGCCACAGCAAAACAGAAAGCAGAGGCCGGCGCGTGGGTTGACGCCATGAAACCTGAAAACAGCACGAACCCCTACGATGCGCTCAAGTGCGCGCTCGGCTTCGAGAGCATCGACCTGATCTTCCTGCTCTCCGACGGAGCTTTCTATCTGCTGTCCAACGAAGAGAAAGAGATCATCGGCCTGTGCAAGGCGAAGAACGTTCGCATCAATTCGATTGCCTTCAAGGATGCCGGCGGCAAACTCGCGCTCCAGGCATTGTCCGTGCCCACCGGCGGCAAGTACAAGTTCGTGCCGTAAGGGGCGCTTGGAAAATATCGGGCGAATTGGCCGCAAGCCTGTCAATACCGTTGGATTCTTTCGCTTTTCTCTGCCCGACGAATGCCGAAACCTACCATGTGCCTGCTATTAGCCGGTCCCGCAGGGGGAGAGTACGCCAATGCCCGAACGCCGACGCGCCAACCGACGCCTCCGCCAGGTGCGCAATCTGTACTCATACCTCACACGCCGCGAGCGGGCCAGGAAAGGCCGCCGTAAAGACGAACGGACATACGACGACACCGAAGACTGGTTCGACGACGAGGAGACCGCCCGGCCGAATTCAGACCAGAACTCGCCTGAATCAAGCATCCAATGACGCCGCCGGCGCCGCTCGAACCGTAAGCTATTTCCAACTCAGGACCACTGCTCGTAGCATACGATCTCATCGAGCGGCTTTCTATGCCTCGGCTTCGGGTCCTCCGAGGGATATCCCAGCACCATAAACTGGACGATCTGCACGCCTTCGGGAATGCCGAGTATCTTCTTCGCCTGATCCTGATCGAATGCCCCGATCCAGCATGTACCGAGGCCCAACTCCCTGGCGCGCAGCGTCATGTGATCGATGGCGATAGCCAGGTCGATCGGCCCGGATCTTAGCCCGGAGGACATCGTCCTCTCGGGTTCCAGCGAACATCCTGCTATCACAGCGCTCGCCTGGGCGACGAACCTCTGCCCCTTGCATGCATCGACCAGCTTCGCGCGCGTGGCGGCATCGCGCACGACGAGGAACTTGCAGTCCTGGTCGTTCTTCGCCGAGGGTGCCAGCCTTGCGGCTTCCAGCACGGCCTGCAGCTTCTCATCCTCCAGCGGCTTGTCCTCGTAGGCGCGGATACTGCGCCGCGTGCGAATGGCTTCTTCAATGTTCATTGAGACTCTTCCTCCTCGAACTCATCCTCATGGAACTCGCCTCCTTCGTCCTTGAGCAGGACTTTCAGCTTCTTCTCGGCCTCGTCGAGAATCTGGCGGCAGCGCCTGACGGCCTTCACTCCGCGCTCGTATCGTTCGAGCGACTTGTCGAGCGTCAAGTCGCCGCTTTCCAGCTCGTCGACGATCAATTCCAGCTCTTCCATGGCTTGTTCAAATGTGGGGGCCTCTTTGCGGCTCTTATCGGTCATGATGATCCCTCGTTGTGCAAACTGGATTACGCCCCGCAGGGGCTGGCTCTCCTGAATGTTTCACTCTTTTTCCGGATGAACGGCATCTACGGTCGATTCTATCCGGCCTTTCGCCAGCACGGTTTCGAGCCTGTCGCCGGCCTTGACTTCGGCGGCGCTGCTCAAGGCTGCTCCGTTTTTCAGCGTGATGCTGTAGGCCCGCGCGAGGACACCCATCGGGCTGAGCGCATCGAGCCTGCCGGAGAACGTGCCGAGCTGCTCGCGTGCGATCTCCACGAGGTGCGACGCGGTCGACTGCATTCGCATCATGAGTTCGTCGAGATGCTGCTGATGGCGGCGGATCATATCGGTCGGACGATCCAGCGACGTAGCCGTCGCCAGCGCCGCAAGTTGCGAGCGGGCAAGCTCGATCCTGTTGACCAGCGAGCTCCTTAGCCGGGCTGCGAGCTGGTCTATCTGCCCGTGCAGAATGCTCTTGTCGGGCACGACAATCTCGCCTGCGGCCGTGGGCGTGAGCGCCCGGACGTCGGCGACGAGGTCGGCTATCGTAACGTCGATCTCGTGGCCGACGGCGCTGATGACGGGAATCCGCGAGGCATAAATGGCGCGCGCGACGGCTTCCTCGTTGAAAGACCACAGGTCTTCAATCGACCCGCCGCCGCGGCCGACGATCATCACGTCTACGTCGTCGCGGGTATTGAGATAGCGGATGGCTTCGGCTATTTCGCCGGCTGCCGCCTTGCCCTGTACCCGAACGGGCGCGATCAGCGCGTTGAAGTTGGGGAACCGCTCGTCGAGCTGCCTGATGATATCACGAATGGCGGCTCCGGTGGCCGACGTGACGATGCCGATGCGCCCCGGGATCAGCGGCAGCGGCTTCTTGTGCGCGGGATCGAAGAGGCCTTCTTCTTTGAGTTTCTTCTTCAACTGCTCGAAGGCCAACTGCAAGGCGCCGATGCCGCGCGGCTGGATGCGGCTGATTATCATCTGATACCGGCCACGCGGCTCGTAGACCGTGATACTGCCGAACGCCAGAACCTCGAGCCCGTCTTCAAGGTTGAACCGAACGCGCTCCGCCGTGCGCCGCCACATGACCGCGCCGAGTTCCGCCTTGCCGTCCTTGAGCGTCAGATACACATGCCCCGAGTGCGGACGGGCCAGGCCGGATATCTCGCCGACGACCCAGAGATCGTGGAAGTTGCCCTCGAGCGAGCCGCGTATCCGGCTCGTCAACTCTCCGACGGTCAACACGTCCGGCGACGCATCCCATGTCAGGATGTTGTCATTCACGATGCAGCATCTCCTCGGCAATGAGACACACGATAGCGATAAGGCACCGGCGGGTCAAGAGAAAGATGGGTGATGCCACCGGCATGACACCAGATCGTGGGGTATGCTGGCCAACCTTGATCCAGAGGAAATGGATGTTTTCAACCCGAATCGCGTGCAAGCTGATTCCTGGCCGCGTAGCGGCCACG
>JAUWKK010000248.1 GCA_030614245.1 Planctomycetota bacterium
ACGCCCGAGATTGGCCCAAAAGCGTCCTGACTGTGCCATTTCGCCCCTGAAACCTTCTCATGGCGACAGAGAGAGAAGACTCACGTCGCGGCCACGGGGGCCGAAGAGGCTACAACGCAAATGGCTCTTTCAACTTCAATGTGGACACGACCAGTAAGTATCGCTATAATCACGGGCTGTTTGGCAGCGACGATCGTGGTGGTAGCCCAGCGTCGCTTGGAGGAAAAACAGATCGGATGCCACGGCAAGAAGTTATGGAAGCACCACATCACTATTTAGCGCCCAGTCATCAGTGGTCAGTATCACCATTCTTCACTGCTTACTGCTTACTGTTCACAGCTTAGTGATAACTTCCCGCAGAGGGTTGGAATGTACATAGGTCTTGATATCGGCTCGGTGAGCCTCAATGCCGTCCTGATGACGGCAGCCGGCGATATTGAAGAGGAACACTACGTACGTACGCACGGTCAGCCTGTTGAGACAGTCCTGAAGATGCTTGAGGTCATGCTCTCGCGAACGCCGTTGCGCGGGCTTGAGGGCATCGGTGTGACCGGCACGGGCGGCAAGTTGATAGCCGAACTGCTCAACAGTTATTTCGTCAACGAGATCATCTCGCAGAGCAAGGCGACGTTGCGGCTGCATCCCGAGGTGCGCACGGTGATCGAGATCGGCGGCGAGGACTCGAAGCTGATGCTGCTGGAGATGGACGAGGCGACCGGCAGCGTGCGTGTGAAGGACTTCGCGATGAACATGGTGTGCGCCGCCGGGACGGGCTCGTTCCTCGATCAGCAGGCGGCGCGTCTTGGTGTGAACATCGAGGGCGAGTTCGCCGAAATGGCGCTGAAGTCCAAGCGTCCGCCCCGTATCGCCGGACGCTGCAGCGTCTTTGCGAAATCCGACATGATCGCCCTTCAGCAGGTGGCGACGCCCGATTACGACATCATCGCCGGGCTGTGCGTCGCACTGGCGCGGAACTTCAAGGGCAACATTGCCAAGGGCAAGGATTTCGTCAAGCCGATTGCGTTCCAGGGCGGCGTGGCGTTCAACTCGGGGATGGTCCGCGCGTTCGAGAGCGTGCTGGAACTGGAGCCGGGCGAACTGCTCGTGCCGGAACATTTCGCGTCGATGGGCGCGATCGGCGCCATCCTGGCGCTGATCGAGACGGGCCACAAATCCGAGATCCGCGGACCGGAGGCCCTCGAAGCCTATTTGCTAAACCGCAAGATCGATACGAACCAGCACGAGCCGCTTGAGGGCGATGATTATCCCATCCAGATCGAGACCGAGCCTATCGAAGGCGAGCTCCCGGTCGATGCGTATCTCGGCGTCGACGTCGGCTCGATCAGCACGCACCTGGTGGTGATAGACCGCGCTCGCCGCGTACTCGCTCGCCGCTATCTGAGGACGGCCGGGCGTCCCATCGAGGCCGTGCGCCAGGGCCTGAGGGAGATTGGTGCTGAAGTCGCCGGCAAGGGCGAGATCAGGGGTGTCTGCACGACCGGCTCGGGGCGGTACCTGACAGGCGACTTCATCGGGGCCGACCTCGTGAAGAACGAGATCACCGCTCACGCCCGAGGTGCGGCGAAGTTCGATCCGAGCGTGGATACGATCTTCGAGATCGGCGGGCAGGATTCCAAGTACATCAGCCTCGAAAACGGCGCCGGCGTCGATTTCACGATGAACAAAGTCTGTGCCGCAGGGACGGGCTCGTTCCTCGAGGCGCAGGCCGAGAAGCTCGGGATCAGCATCGAGGATGAGTTCGGCAAGCTGGCGCTGTCGTCAAAATCCCCGACCAAACTGGGCGAGCGCTGCACGGTGTTCATGGAATCGGACCTGAACCAACATCAGCAGCAGGGGGCTGCTCTGGAGGATCTCGTCGCCGGCCTGTCCTACTCGATCGTGCTGAACTATCTCGGCCGTGTGGTCGAGGACCGGAAGATCGGCGACGTCATCTTCTTCCAGGGCGGCACGGCATTCAATCGCGGTGTGAAGGCGGCCTTCGAGAAGGTTATAGGCAAGAAGGTTATCGTACCGCCGCACCATGACGTGCTGGGCGCCATCGGTTCGGCAGTGATCGCGCTTGAAGCGATGGGCCCCGCCAGAATCGCGGGCGGGGATGCACCGAGCAAGTTCAAGGGCTTCGACCTGGCCGACCGCAGGTACACCGTGGAATCGTTCGAATGCACCGACTGCCCCAACAATTGCGAGGTGCGGCGAGTCTCGATAGAAGGCGAACCGCCGCTGCACTACGGCAGCCGATGCGGGAAATTCGACGAAGAAAAAAAAGAATCGATGGGGAAGGATCTGCCGAGACTGTTCGCCGAACGCCGGAAGATGCTGATGACTGCTTACACGCGTTCCGAGCCGCTGCCGGACGACGCAGCGACGGTCGGCATCCCCCGCACTACGACCTTCTTCGAGCTCTTCCCCTTCTGGAATGCCTTCTTCTCGGAGCTTGGGCTGAAGGTCGTTACGTCGGCTCCTACTAATCGCCAGACGATCCGGCGCGGTGTCGAGGCCGTCGTCGCCGAGACGTGCTTCCCGATAAAAGTCGGCCACGGGCACGTGCTCGATCTGCTCGAACGAGAGGTCGATTACCTGTTCCTGCCGTGCATCGTCAACATGGAAGGCCTGTGCGAGGATTCCTGCCGGGCGTACAACTGCCCTTACGTGCAGAGCCTTCCGTATCTCGTCCGGGCGGCGATAGACTTGCATAGTTACTCGACGAAGGTGCTCGAGCCGGTACTCCACATGCAGCGGGGTCGTCGGCACACAAACGAGAGGCTGCGGGAGCTCGCGGCAGAGGTAGGCAGGCGCGGTGCGATTGTATCGAGAGCAATCGAGGCGGCGCACGCGGTGCAGGATAGTTTCATGCGGGCGCTCGCCGAACGCGGCAGGGAGGTGCTCGAGGATCTGCCGGAGGACCGGCTCGCCCTGGTCATAGTCAGCCGCCCCTACAATGGCTGTGACCCGGGGCTGAACTTCCGCATCCCCGACAAGCTCCGCGACCTCGGAGCGCTGGCTATCCCGCTGGACTTCCTGCCGGTACCGACGAGGCTCGGCCCCGAGATGCAGAACATGTACTGGCGATACGGCCAGCGGATACTCGCTGCCGCCCGTTTCATCGCAAACGATCCCAGGCTCAACGCCGTCTACATCACCAACTTCGGCTGCGGCCCCGATTCATTCATCACGAAGTTCTTCACCTGCGAGATGAAGGGGAAACCGTACCTGACGATCGAGACGGACGAACACAGCGCCGACGCCGGCGTCATCACCCGCCTCGAGGCGTACCTCGACAGCCTCGAGACCGTCCGCGAAGAACGCGACGAATCGAAGCACCAGCCGCTCCAGATCGGCGCAGTCATGGCAAACGAAAACCATCGGAAGGTCTACATCCCCCGAATGGACGATCATGCGTCTGTGCTGGCCGGAGCCATGCGGTTCTACGGGATTGACGCCGAGGCACTGCCGATGCCCGATGCGGAGAGCCTTGAATACGGCAGGCGATTCACCAGCGGAAAAGAATGCTATCCCTGCATTCTCACAACAGGTGACATAGTCAAGAAAGTGATGCAGGATGGTTTCGATCCCGATCGAAGCTCCTTCTTTATGCCCACAGCAAGCGGCCCGTGCCGATTCGGCCAGTATAATCGCCATCACCGCATGGTGCTGGATGAACTCGGTTTCCAGGACGTGCCGGTCGTCCTGCTCGACCAGACCGTTGACTACCAGAATCACCTCAACAACCTCGGCAGCGGCTTCCGACGACTCGGCTGGCAGGGGATCGTCGCCGTCGACTATATGAAGAAGCTCCTCCTGCACACCCGGCCGTACGAAATAAACAAGGGCGAGTCGGACGCCGTCTACGGGGAATGCCTCGAAATGCTGACCGAGCACATCGCCCAGCACGGCAACATCGGTGATGTGCCCAGGCGCGCCCGCGAATGCATGAGCGCGATTGCCGTCGATCGCTCCCAAGTGAAGCCGAAAATCGGGGTCATCGGCGAAATCTACGTGCGGAGCAATCTGTTCAGCAACAACTTCATGGTGCCTCGGATAGAAGAGCTCGGCGGCGAGGCCGCCCTGCCCGCACTGCAAGAATGGGTGGACTACATCGACTGGGAGCGCAAACGCGATCTGCTGAGCACCCGCCACCTTGGCGACTACCTCAGCGAATGCTTCAAAGAGGTTGTGCAGCGCTTCGATGTGCGGCGCATCAGCAGGTCGTTCAGCGGCTCGATCCCGCATTGCTTTTATGAGACGCCGATGCGTGACGTGCTGAAGCACAGCGAACGGTATATCCACGAAGCCATCCGCGGCGAAGCCATACTGAGCATGGGGCGGGCCGTGGAATACGCACGAGAGGGATTCCACGGGGTGATCAACCTCGTACCGTTCAACTGCCTGCCGGGTACGATAGTTAACGCGCTGCTGCGGCGTTTCGCCGAGGATTACCCGCAGGTGGCCGTGCTGAGGATGGTCTTCGACGGGAACGTGCAGGCCAGCGAACAGACGCGGCTCGAAGCATTCATGTACCAGGCACGGCAGATCTGCGAATCCGGCCCTGCACCAGTATCCAGTTACTAACAGGAGCGATATATGCTGAACATGCTGCCGCGAGCGGAGTGTTGTTTTCATGTCATTCTGAGGAGCGTAGCGACGAAGAATCTTTATCGAGACCAGCGTTTGAGGGCGAAAAGAGGCTTCGCTCACGCTCAGGATGACATGAACGCAAAATTCTGGGCGAACTGAGTGACGCCCATTGCCGTGGAGGGGCAGCGAGGACGCGGCCGGTCACGAACGTTCAATGTATTCTGCTCTCCG
>JAUWKK010000371.1 GCA_030614245.1 Planctomycetota bacterium
GCAGGTTCGACGTAACATTCTCGCCGACGCGACCGTCGCCGCGGGTCGAGCCGACCGTCAGGACGCCGTTCTCGTAGACGAGTTCGACGGCGAGACCGTCGAGCTTGGGCTCGGCGGCTACTGTGATGGGGCTGTCGCGCCCGAGGTGGTTGTGCATCTGCGTGAACCATTCGGCGATAGCACCGATGTCATCGGCGTTGCTCAGGCTGAGCATCGGCATCGTGTGCTCGACGGTCCCGAAGGCTTCGAGCGGCTCGGCACCGACCCGCTGCGTAGGCGACTCCGGCGTCACGAGGCCGGGGTACTCCGCCTCGAGCTCCATCAGCCGGCGCATGAGGCGGTCATAGTCCGCATCGGTAACTTCCGGCCTGTCCAGCACGTAGTAGCAGTAGTTGTGATGGTCGAGCTCGGTGCGAAGCCTCTCGGCCTCGCTATGGATTTTATGCGGGATTTCGCCCATCAGCGTCCTTGCCCTCCTTGAAGAACGGACGGCATTATAACGCATTCGGGGCACGGCTGCAATGACGGGCACTGGGGCTCGAAGCCCCAGCCTGCCCGCCTATGGAGGGGCTTTATGCCCCCGCTGCTCCGCAGCGAAGAGACGGGGCCTCCCCCGGGCAAAGATGCATGCAGATAATGCGGTCTGCCTGTCGAGATAGGGCATCTTCTTCTTATCTGCGTTCATCTGTGTTTATCCGCGGTTTCAATTCTTCTTTCTAACAGGAGCAGCATATACTGAACACGCTCTGCGAGCGGAATGCTGTTTTCATGTCATTCTGAGCGCAGCGAAGAATCTTTGGCCCCAGGCGCGTTCAATCGGCGAAAGATGCTTCGCTTCGCTCAGCATGACAAGGGTTGGCGTTTCTGCCAGTATCCGTGCTTTCTATTCTTGAGATCATATAGTGTCATGCAGGGCAGCCGAGACGATGCGCTTGATTTGTAGCCTCGTGCAGGCGATAATCCCCGGCAGGTGTTGACAGGAGGACGGCACAGATGGTAGAGCATGCCGACCGCAAGGGTTTGCTTGCCGATGTCAGGCGGGTAGTCGTGAAGGTCGGCTCGAACGTGCTGACGGGCGGCGGGCAGGAGCTGGACCCCAGTGCTATTGCGGCCCTGGCGGAGGACCTGCACGGCTTGCGCGAGCGCGGCTGCGAGGTCGTGCTCGTCAGCTCGGGAGCGATCGCATCGGGGCTGACGCTGCTCGGCACTCACGAACGGCCCAGCACGCTGCCGGAGCTTCAGGCGACCGCCGCCATCGGGCAGAGCCGTCTCGTCTCGATGTACGACCGCTGCTTCTGGGGCCATGGCTATCACGCCGCACAGATGTTGCTCACTTACGCCGACCTCGAGGACCGCACACGATACCTGAACGTCCGCAACACACTACGCGCACTGCTTAACATGGGCGGAGTGCCGATCATCAACGAGAACGATACGGTCTCAGTTGAGGAGATCAAGTTCGGCGACAACGACGTCCTGTCGGCTTTCGTCGCGCATCTCCTGCCCGCCGATCTGCTCGTGCTGCTGACTGTCGTCGACGGGCTGATGGACGCCGGCGGCGAAGTGGTGAGGACGGTCGACCGAGTGGATGACAAGATAATGTCGCTCGTTGACGGCACGGCGTCGAAACACGGCACGGGCGGGATGGAGACCAAGCTTCGCGCGGCCCGCTATGCCGCCGAAGCGGGCCAGTTGTGCGTGATTGCGAACGGGATGCAAAGGGGCATCCTCGGGAGCATCCTCGACGGGGATGACGTGGGGACGATATTTCTTGCCGCCGAATCGCGGATACGAAGCCGGAAACGATGGCTGGGTTTCGTGCGCCGACCAAAAGGCGTGATTACCGTAGACGATGGCGCTCGCACTGCATTGCGCAAAGGCGGCAAGAGCCTGCTAGCGTCGGGGATACAAGAGCTCTCGGGCAAGTTTCGCAAAGGAGACGTCGTCTCGATCTCGTGTTCCGATGGCGAGGTGTTCGCGCAGGGAATGGTCAACTACGATTCGCAGCAGCTTGCCGGCATCAAGGGCCTGCGGACGCCCGAAATCCGCAAGATAGTGGGCGACGCGTTCTACGAAGAGGTCGTCCATCGCGATAACATGGTCATCGTTGCATGACGGATAGCAATATGATTGAACTGAGCCGACTGACCGACTGTCACACCCACACGAAGTATTGCTGCCACGCTTGGGGTGAGATGCGCGAGTATGTGGATGCAGCAATCGATCGCGGGCTGGGTGGCATAGGTTTCTCGATCCACCTGCCGGCCGAGACGCCGACCGACGAACGATTCAACGTGACGCGCGACGAGATGGCGATAATCATGCGCACGGTCGAGGAACTGCGGACGGACCTCGCTGGCCGTATTCGCATCTCGCTGGCCGGCGAGGCCGATTACTTCCCCGACCGCGAAGACGCGATAGCGGCGATGCTCGATGAGTATCCGCTCGATTACGTGATCGGCTCGGTGCATTACGTTGACGATTGGCCCGTGGACCATCCAGGCTACACGTCGAAGTTCGACGAGATCGGCGTAATGGAGGCATATCGCCGGTATTTCAATACTGTGATTGGGGCTGCTCGCTCGGGGCTGTTCGACATTCTCGGCCACGCGGACGTCGTCAAGAAGTTCGGCCACCGGCCCGAGGAAGACTGGTCCGATCTCGCGGAGCGAGTGGCTGAAGCGACGGGAGCGGCCGGCTTGTGCATCGATTTGAACACGGCGGGGCGCGTCAAGCGGGTCGGCGAGTTCTATCCGTCGCGCGACCTGCTCGAGCGTTTCGCGCGCCACGGCGCCGGCCTGACGCTCGGCTCCGATGCGCACGCGCCGGAAGAAGTGGGACGGCACTTCGAGGAGGCCGTCGAGCTCGCCGTCGAGTGCGGCTTCAGCTCGATCGCGCGGTTCGAGAACCGGCGGCGGACCGATATGCCGCTGCTGTGAGCCAGTTGCGTTGTGCTGTGCCGCTTGAGGCGGAAATGGAACCACAGATGAACCCGGCACACCCGCCTGGCTGTGGAGGGAGTGGAACCTCAGATGAACGCAGATGAACACAGATA
>JAUWKK010000375.1 GCA_030614245.1 Planctomycetota bacterium
CGTCGCGCGCGACCGGCTCGAGAATCTGGAACGGGAAGTGCTGCGCGAGTTCTTGCAGCGCGAGGATGACGAGAAGAAATCGGATACAGCCCTGAAGAAGATGCAACTGGCCGCGATGCGGCAACTGGTTCAGTATGAATCCGCCGAACCATGACGAAAAGCCCGAGCCTGACCCTCCCGCAGCCGGAGATGATATGCTCGACGAAGCCGCCAGGCGGATGGTCCGCAGGGTGCAGAGGGTCGGCCGCCGGAAGGAAGAACACCGGCGCATCGGCGACCGCGCGTGCTGGGCGAGCATGGCATTCATCGGGAGGGTCGGATGGGGTGTAGCGCTGCCGGCAGTGCTGGGCGGCTTCTTAGGAGCCTGGCTCGACCGGCGATACGACACCGGCATCCGCTGGACGCTGGGACTGCTCGTAATTGGCCTGGGGATGGGCTGCTGGAACGCCTGGCGGGCGATCAACCAGGAGAGGGACTGATGAGACCGGGGGGAGGCAGGCACAGCCAACCGAGGACGGTTGACCGTGGCACCCGCCAGGAGATTGCAGCCCCGAAGGGGCGTAGTAGGACAGCCCACGGCAACGCCGTGGGTCCAGATCGGCAAATTGCACAAGCCCGTAAAGGGCGAAATAAAATACCCCACGGCCCAGCGGAAGCGCACGGAGAGACGATAATACAACGTGACCCACGTCGTCATTGCCATCCAGATACTCGCCGGCCTCGCCGTCGGCGCCGCGGTTGCAGGGGCGTATTTCCTGCTGCTGCGCCGCCAGGTCGATGCGATCGTCAGCGGCAGGAGGACGCTGCCGGGCGGCTATTTCCTGCGGATGATAATCATCGCCGCCGGGATAGGGCTGATGCTCTGGTGGAATCTGGCGCCGGGCATCGCCGCTGCGGTCGGATTTTTCGGAGTTCAAAGGATAGCACTCGCAAAACTGAAGAGGGCGACACAACAGCATGAGCCAGGGCATTGAAATTCCTGTGATTTTCAACGTCGGTCAGGTCGAGGTGACGCGGACGGTTGTGACGACGTGGGGGCTGATGGCCGGGCTGGGGATTGCGGCCTGGCTCATCAAGCGCCGTCTCAAGCCGACCCCCGGGCCGTTTCAGATGGCCGTCGAGGCGATGATGACCTACCTCGACGAGCAGATACGCGACATAGTCGGCCGCGAACCGCCGAGATACCTCCCGCTTGCGGCCACGCTCTTCATCTTCATTCTCGCCGCAAACCTGATATCATTGCTGCCGGTGGTCGAGTCACCGACAGCGGATCCGGCGACTACGTCGGCCCTCGCGCTGATAGTGTTCTTCGTCGTGCCATTCTACGGCATCAGCGAACGCGGCTTCGGCGGCTATCTGCGGGGCTACCTCAAGCCCGCATGGATAATGCTGCCGTTCAACCTGATCGGCGAGTTATCGCGCACACTCGCGCTGTCGGTGCGGCTCTTCGGCAACATGATGAGCGGCCAGCTCGTCGTAGGCGTGCTGATCTCTTTGGCCGGCGTCGTGGCGGTCGTGGTGGAGTTTCTGGGTCTCATAACGGGTGTCGTGCAAGCGTATATTTTCACGATTCTCACGTTGGTCTACATAGGCGGCGCCGTCAGATCGGGAGCGCCCGCCGAAGAAGGAGAGAAGTAAATGGACATGAAAAGCATCGCCATCATCGTGGCAGGGGCGACGATCGCTATCGGTTCGATAGGCCCCGCTCTCGCGCAGGGGCGTGCGGTTGCGGCCGCGCTCGATGCCATCGCGCGTCAGCCGGACTCCGCATCGCTGCTCTCGCGAACGCTCTTCGTGGGCCTCGCTATGGTCGAGTCGACCGCCATCTATTGCCTCGTCGTCTCGCTGATACTTCTCTTCGGCGCTTCGCCGCTGATGAAATAGCCGCGTTATCACGCCGCTGGGAGCAATGCTAATGATCAATGGCTGGACGCTTGTCATTCAGGCGATCAACTTCGCAATCGTCGTCTTCATCCTGTACAAACTGCTCTACAAGCCCGTCCGCAGGATAATGCAGGAGCGGCAGGACAGCATCGCGAAGCAGATGGATGATGCGAAGAACTCGCGGGAAGAGGCCGACGGGCTCCGTGCCCAATACGAGCAGAAGCTTGCGGATGCTGATGCCGAGGCCGAGAAGAACCGGGCTGAAATCGCGGAGCAGGCCGGACAACAGGCCGAGCAGATCATACAGGACGCCCGTGAGGACGCGAAGAAGCTGCGCAAGGCCGCCGAGGCCAGCATCGTCCGCGAGCGGGAGCGCGCCGCCGAAGACCTGCGGGCGCAGGTCGTCACCGCGGCGTCGGCCATCGCCGGGGCAATGGGCGCCTCGGGTCACCGCGAGGCGATGCACGTCCAGGCCATCGAACGGATCGAGAGCCTGCTCGATGAACTCGACGATGAAACCGCAAGAGACGCCGCTGAGGATCTTGCCGGCGGGGATCCCGTCCACGTAGGAGCCGCACCGGAACTCTCCGAGAAGCATCGTGACCGCATTGCAGCGGCCCTGTCGAAGAGGCTCGGCGTGGATGATCCGAATCTCGACGTAACGCTCGACGAATCGCTCGTCGCCGGCGTCGAAATACGCATCGGACGACTTATACTCAAGGCCCACTGGCGCGAGCAGATAGCCCGCATACTCCTTGAGAAAAAGCAGGCCGGCATTGCTGAGGAGGAGCCGGATGCCCAACGCGCGTCCACCGAATAGAATCCACAGGACAGCTCGTGGGGCAGGCTTTCCAGCCTGCCATTTCGACGAGCCGAGGAGGCCGGAGCCGAGAATGCCTGAACACGACGAGAACTATCGAAACCTGACCGCACCCGCCGAAGCGGTGCTCGATGCGCTCGCGGAGCGGGCGTCGGAGATGCCCCTGCCCGGCTCGGTCGAGCGCGTCGGCGTGGTCGGCGAGGTCGGCGACGGTATCGCCGTCGTGTCGTCCGTCGCCGAAGTCGGCTTCAACGCACGTCTCGTCTTCGAGGGCGGCGCGCGGGGCCTCGGGTTGGCTCTCGGCGAGGCGCGGCTC
>JAUWKK010000388.1 GCA_030614245.1 Planctomycetota bacterium
CACGGCGCGAAATCTTTCGAAAACCGCCCGGGGTTCGTGTATAATATGGGGGGCAGCCTTTCCCGGCTGAAAATGCATGATTGGGCCGGCTGAACGCCGGCCCCACGTTATGGCTGAAGTATTTTACAAAGGAATGTCATTCTGAGCGAAGCGAAGAATCTTTAGCGCGGTGCTCGTTCAAATCGTGAAAGATGCTTCGCTAAGAGCTCAGCATGACCGGAGAAGTGAGGAGCTATACGAACTGACATGGACATATCTTTCAGGGGGATGGTGGTTTTCATCACGGGCTCGGCATCTGGAATAGGCAAAGAAACCGCGAAGGCCTTTGCCGAATCAGGAGCCAGTGTCGTTGTCGCCGACATCAGTGATAGTGGAAAACATGTTGCGGAGACACTGCCGAAGGCTGACGGGAACGAGCATGTTTTCGTGAAGACGGATGTTACTTCACAGGAGAGCGTGGAAAAGGCCGTTGACGTTGTCATCAAGAAATTTGGAAAGATAGACGTTCTGGTCAACAATGCCGGAGCAAATCGCCCGGGGCTGCTTATCGACCCCGAGCAGCCCGGCGGCAGATATGAGGCGGACGAGAGGAACTTCGACCTGACGACATCCGTCAACCAGAAGGGCGCGTTCCTGTGCGCGCAGGCTGTTGCCAGGCAGATGGTGAAGGCAGGCAAAGGGGTCATCATCAACGTGACATCCGAGTCGGGCCTTGAAGGTTCGGAGGGGCAGAGCATCTACGCGGGGACAAAAGCGGCGCTTTACTCTTACACGCGCTCCTGGGCAAAGGAGCTGGGGAAGCATGGCATAAGGGTCGTCGGGGTCGCACCGGGTATCCTCAAACCGACTGCTCTCAGGACCAGGGAGTATGAAGAGGCCCTTGCATACACGCGGGGCATAACTGCCCAAGAGTTGATTAAGGGCTATGAAAAAGTCTCAGTGCCCCTGCAAAGGGTGGGGGAGCTTTCAGAAGTCGCCGATCTCGTCCTTTTTCTTGCTTCGGATCGGGCAAGCTATATCTCCGGTACGACGGTCAACATATGCGGCGGTAAGAGCAGGGGTTAAACAAGATGCCTGTTATCAGTTATCAGTTATCAGTGATCAGTAAGAGTGGCCACTGGCCACTGGCCACTGTTTGCTGACTCCTTCTTTTCTTTCACTTCCCACTGATTACTGGATACTGAATACTGGCATGAAGCACGTACCGCTGTTGCCAGTCTGCGCGGCTTTTCTTGCTGGTATCGTTGCCGAGCATTATCTGCCCGTTCCGATTGCGCCGCTGGTGGTCGTGTGCGCTCTTCTGCTTGCGGCGTCTGTCACGCTGATCTTGGCCGATTACGATCTCCCCGCCCTACTTGCCGTTTATCTTCTGCTCGTGGCCGCCGGTGCGGCGACGCATGCGTATCATTATCGCTTCGTCCCTCGAGATCACATCGTTCGTCACTTGGGTGATAAGAGGCGGCTGCTCAAGCTCGAGGGCGTGGTGTGCTCGTACCCCGAGCAGAAACGCCAGCCGACACCGCTGCTGGCGAGCTGGAAGACCGAAAACGTTGAGGAGCGGTACGCCTCGATGTGCGTCCTCGATCTCTCGGCCATGCATACGGCGTCCGGCGAGAAGGTGCCGGTTACGGGGCGGGTGATGTTTTGGCTCTACGAGAAGCTTCCAGGGCTGGAGTACGGCGACCGTCTGACTTTTGTCGCGAACGTGCAGCTTCCCAACGAGCCCACGAATCCTGGGCAGTTCGACTACCGTGAGTATCTTCGCCGTCAGGGCATTCTTGCAACGGCGACGGTTCCGACGGCATCGGCCGTGATCGACCGCAGGCCGGGTGGGGGGAACCGGCTGCTGCGGAGCATCTTCAGGATCAAGCGTGGAGCCTCGGCGATCATCCGCGGCCATCTTCCCGCCCGAAGGGCTGCGTTGGCCGAGGCAATTCTTCTGGGCGAACGGCGAAGTCCCGATCGCTTGACAAAGGAGTCGTTCCGGCGCAGCGGCACGATGCACCTGCTGGCAGTTAGCGGGCTGCACGTGGGGATGGTCGCGGCCGGGCTGCTGCTCCTCGTGCGGCTGATACGCCTGCCGTTTCCGGCTGCGAGTGCAACGGTTATCGTGGGGCTGGTGTTTTACGCGATTCTGACGGGCATGCGCCCGCCGGCGGTTCGTGCAGCGATTCTTTTTGCCGTGATATATTTCGGTTGGGCTACGAATCGGCAGCCGCTGTCGGCGAATTCTCTGGCTCTGGCGGCGTTGATCATAGCCGTGCGCCGTCCGGGCGACATCTTCGGTGCGGGCTTCCAGCTCTCATTCGCGGCCGTGGCCAGCATAGCGGTTGCCTGGCGGGCGATCGAGCAGCGGTTGACCGGCAACATCTCGACGTACGATCGGATTCTCGCGGGGTCGTCCCGGGTGGCGAGGTTGCGGCTGTGGCTGTCGAACTGGGGTGCGAGGTCATTGGCCGTATCAACGGCGGCGTGGATATCGACAGCGCCGCTGATCGCGTATTACTTCAACATGTTCACGCCGGTGGGGGTCGTTTGGAACCTGCTGCTCGTGCCGCTTGCTTGGGTGGAAGTTCTGCTCGGGCTGGTATCGACCGGGATGTGCTGGATTATGGCGTTTTGCGGCCTCGGCGAAGCAGTTATCGCTCGATGCATGGCTCCGTTGAGTTTCTGGACGGGCGCGTTCGGGTGGTGCGCGACGCTGGGCTCGAAGATTCCGGGCGGGTTCAGTTACGTTCCGACCCCGTGGCTCGGCTGGGTGGTCGGATTCTACTCGATCATTCTCGGGTGGATGGTCGGGCGC
>JAUWKK010000256.1 GCA_030614245.1 Planctomycetota bacterium
AGGCGTTGTTGTGAGTGTCGCCCGCGGCAGCTATCTCAGGGCACGCGATCGCCTCGCTCCAGTGCACACCATCGGGAGAGAATGCGACACAGACTCCGCCCTGCTTGAAGAACATCTTGTACCGGCGGGCAGGGTCCTTTTCCTGTGTGTCTTTGAAGACTCCTGCTCCGTGCCGGCCGGTCTCAACCATGTTGCTCTTCTCGCCATTCCACTTCCGGATGTCCATCAGCGGCTTGGTCCACTTGATGCCGTCCTTTGAGAAGGCATAGCACACGGCATCCGTGCGGGCTCCCTGGCCCTTGCTGCGGAGCACGCTCAGATATGTACCCGGCTTGCGCTGGTCGCGCGGCGTATCCATGCAGGCCTTGTCGACGTTGAACGTGAAGTACCAGCATTTGTACATCTTGGCTTTGGCGTCATAGATGACGTTCGGGTACATGTTGTCGAAGCGCGGCTCCCACGGCTTGTCTTCTCCGAAGAGCGGGTTGTTCTCGTCCTTGCTGACAGTGCCGAGGGTCAGTTTCGCATTCTCCGTCTTCTCGATGATGCGGGAATCCAGCAGCAGATACCGGTAGCACTTCAGGGGCCCGGCCTCGGCAGACATAGGAACCGTCCACACGCCAAGCCCTGCAACTATGCAAGCCGCCAATACGATGCTCTTTACTCTCGCACACTTGCTCACTCTGCTACCTCCGGAATACCAGTGGCCGTGTCCTGTTGACCGCCGCTTCCCATCTGAAACCAAGCGCCCTCCGTGGGCTACATTAGAGCCGCTATTGTAGTCACGCCACGAGCGATTACAAACCTTTTGCTGGAGCATTTCAAGAAAAGACTTCACTGAAGTAGCTAGGCTCCGTATAATAAGGTGGAAGATAGTCAGCGAGTAAATAGAAGGGGTAGGCCATGGCTCGACTATCCGATGCACCGTTCTATGAAACTCTACGCGAGATTGCCGGCCAGACCCCGGGCCTCGAAGTGGACGCTATCGAGACATGCTTCGTGATGCGGCAGTTCGGGCGTGAAATCCGGGCCGCCCTGGATGTCCATTTCGGGCGTTACGGCCTGTCGCGCGGCCGGTTCTTGATACTGATCCTGCTGCTCCACAGAGCGGACACCGGGCTGAGACCTGCTGAGCTTGCCGATCAGATCGGCGTCACAAGGGCGAGCATGACGGGGCTGCTTGACGGCCTCGAAGATGCCGGGCTCGTCGAGCGCGGCCGCGATTTGAACGACCGAAGGGCGATCTCCATTCGCATCACCAAAGAGGGCAAGAAGCTGATCGAGAGAATGCTTCCCGATCATTTCCGGCGGACGACCGCGATGATGAGCACACTGAGCCGGTCGGAGAGGAAGACGCTTGCATCGCTCATAAGTAAGCTGGCAGACGGCCTCTCTGCCGTGCGCGACCCATGACCTGCCGCGGGGACATATGCAGATCGAATCTGTTATCGGGGGAACGAAAAGGATGCTTGAGCGTTCGCTGAGGCTGCGGCGAGGAATGGCTGTGGCCGCTGCCATGCTGGCCCTGGTCCAGGCATCGTGCGTCCATCACAAGCCGCTGGAGGCACCGGAGCCGCCCGTGGACGTGCCGAAGAGTTTCGTCGAGGCACCCGAAGTCGATCCCGCCGAGCAGCAGCAAGGCCCCGACAGGTGGTGGGAGGCGTTTGGCGATGAGAATCTGAACGCCCTGGTCGAGGGGGCGCTGTCGGACAACTTCAGCCTCCGCAAGTTTTGGTCGCGGCTGGATGCGGCGCAGGCGATTGCAAAGATGCAGGGGGCGAGTCTTTGGCCGCAATTGAATCTTGAGGCCGGCGTTTCCAGGACACGGGCGGCGGTATCGACGGCAGGCGTGGGTCGGACGGTGCGAACGAACCGGCGCTCGGTGACCCCCGCGGCGTCCTATGAGGTCGATCTGTGGGGCCGGCTGCGATCCTTGAGAGCGGCGGCGACGCTGGATGCGGCGGCCACGCGAGCCGATCTCGATACGGGCGCGATGAGCCTCGCCGCTACCCTGGCGGAAGTCTACTTCTCTATCGTCGAGCAGCGAGCCAGGCTGGAGCTGATCGAGCAGCAATTGAAAGTGAACACGACGTTCCTCGACCGTGTGCGCCAGCGGGTCGTCCTTGAGCCCGATAAGGCTAGTGCTCTCGACGTCTATCAGCAGGAGCAGCAGGTGGCGGCGACTGAGGCGCAGTTGCCGCTGGTCAAGATGCGCGTGCAGGTGCTCGAGCATCAGCTTGCTGTTCTGCTGGGGCGCCCGCCCGGCTCTGTGGCGGCGGGCGAGCGTTCGGATGAACACGGCCAACGCAAGACCGTTGACCGCGGCACCCGAAAACCCACCCGGGGTGGCACGTTCAAGCAAAGCTTGGACGTGAGATCGGATATTCCAGATTTGCCGGCGTCTCCGGCGGCGGGTGTACCTTCGGATCTGTTGAAGCGCCGGCCGGACATCCGCGCCGCGGAACTGCGCATCCTGGCTGCTGATCGTCGGATCGGCGCGGCTATTGCGGATAGATTCCCCAGCATGAAGCTGAGTGCGGCGCTGCCGTTTCAGGCGGAGCACGCGTCGGCTGTCTTCGATAATTTCGTGTCGAGCATCGCCGCAGGCGTGGGCCTGCCGATCATCGACGGCGGGCGGCGAGCGGCCGACGTCGACCGCAACCGCGCACTGATGGCCGAGCAGCTCGACGATTATGCATCGGTGCTGCTGACGGCGATGCAAGAGGTTGAAGACGCGCTCGTCCAGGAGCACCGGCAGACGGAATACCTGAAGCAGGTGGATACCCAGGTCGAGCTAGCCGTCAAGACGCATCGCGAAGCCCGGACACGATACCTGGGAGGCGTGCAAGATTTTCTCAGAGTGCTGACGGCGCTTCAGGATCTACAGCGGCTTCAACTGCTCCAGATCGGCGAGAAGAAGCGGTTGTTGAGCTATCGCATCCAGCTCTACCGCGCACTGGGCGGCTCGTGGATGAGCGAACTGGAGGTCATGAAGCCCCGCAGGGGCGAAGTAGAATAGCCCACGGCAACGCCGTGGGGCCGGGAGGTGGATAGATCTCCAGCCCTGAAAGGGCGAGGTAAACATAATCATGTTCACAGGCTACTCCGCCCTTGCAGGGCTTGTCTCGGCGAGGCCGTCCGCCCACCCACGGCGGTGCCGTGGGCTGTCCTACCACGCCCTTTCAGGGCTGAAGAGTACACTTTTTTTGCTATTCAGGCATTTTATGCATAAGATCAATCAATCACAGAGTTATGTTATTATTACATCCTATACCTCCTACTTAAAAGATATACGTTCGCTTACCAGCATAATACGCGTATATAGCTGTCCAACTGCTGGGAATGAATAGGAGCTGACGGGAGCGCGATAAGGCTCCAGGCTGCAGGCTTCAGACTTCAGGGATGCCACTCCGTCTTTCTTCCTGAAGCCTGATGTCTGAGGCCTGACGTCTCTTGAGTGGAAGGAGAAAATACATGCCGCAAGTGACGGGACAGTCGAGGAATGTTTGATGCAGCATGCAGAAGATGAAATCCTGGATATCGAGGTTGTGGATGACCGGCCACCCGAGGGCCCGCCGCCGGCAGATGGCAAACCCGATGCGGAGGCGAGTGTCGTCGCCAGGGTTGTCGTTAGTATTTTGCTCATCGCGTGCGTACTGGGCGGGGGGGCCGCTGGAACGTGGTGGTACATGACGCATATTCGCAAGGCGAAGCGCGACGAGATTCCGCCGAAACCGGACCTTGTCGATGTAATCAAGGCGAAGGCTTCGCGGCAGAAGGTGGTCGTGACGGCGATGGGGAACGTTGTGCCGGCCGTGCAGATCGATCTGCGCCCGGAGGTGAGCGGGCGGATAATCAAGCAGAGCGGCGAACTCATCCGAGGCGGCCGCTTCAAGGCCGGTGAGACGATCTTGGAGGTCGATCCACGCGACTATCAGTTCGCCGTCGAGCTGCAGAAGGCGAATGTCGAGCGGGCGAAGCTGGCGTTGAAGGTGGAGGATGGCCGCAGGACGATAGCCGAGCAGGAGTGGAAGCTGCTCGAGTCGGATGTCAGTGCGACGACGGAAGGCCGGCAGCTCGCGTTGCGCCGGCCGCATATGAAGAGCGCACAAGCCACGTTGAATGCCGCTACTAGCTCGTTACAGAAGGCGGCCCTCGATCTCGAGCGCACCACGATCGAGGCGCCTTTCAATGCGCTCGTCCTCGATGAACGCGTCGACATCGGCCAGCTTGTTACGCCGCAGACGCAACTTGCGTCGCTCGTCGGCACGGATGCGTATTACGTGCAGGTTGTCGTGCCGGTGGGTCGGCTGGGCTGGATAAAGATCCCCGGCGTGAACGGCGATGAGGGAGCGCGGGCGAAGGTAGTACATTCGATCGGTGACGGTGTGAGAGTCGAGCGGAATGGCCGCGTGGTCCGCCTGCTGGGCGACATCAGCCCGGCCGGGCGGATGGCGAGGCTTCTCGTGCAGATAGACGATCCGCTCGGCCTGCGCGAGGGTGCGACCGGCATGCCCCTGCTGCTGGGAGCGTTTGTGCGCGTCGATATCGACGGGAAGGAGCTTGACGGCGTCTTCGAGCTGCCGCGCAGGGCCATACGCGAGGGGGATCGCGTGTGGATACTCGGCGACGACGACCGGCTGGATATCCGCCCC
>JAUWKK010000242.1 GCA_030614245.1 Planctomycetota bacterium
CGACCGCTGGTCCAGGTTTCATACGGCCCCCGCGAAGCTGCGACGGGCTCAGACCCCGCGCGCAGATATGCGGGCCGGTAGGGGCGGTGCGCGAACCGCCCCTACCGTCGAGAGGCTGAGGCCTGACGACCTCCGCGAGATAGTCGAGCTGCTGAGCCCTGAAGATATGCGGCTCGACGTGACCCAATTGCATCAGGGACGCTATTTCGGCGTTCGTCTGCCGGCAGGTGGTGAGCTGGTCTCCGTGGCTGCGGCGCATCTTGTCTCATATCGGCGGCGAATGGCCCTGATAGGCAACTTCGTCACGAGAAGCGACCAGCGAGGCCGGGGCTTCGCAACTGCGGCGATTCTCAGGCTTCTCGACGATCTTCGGCCCGGGATTCACTCGATCTGCCTGGATGTCGACGCCGACAGCCCTGCCGTGAAACTGTACGAAAAGTTGGGATTTGCGCCGCGCAGCCGGCACCTGGAAGCGCTCGGGCGGCGGATCAATTGATTTTTTCTACTGTCGGGCGGCGGATACCGCACTGGCCATGGCCGCCGGAGACCCTTCCGTGACGGCTGTTGGCACACGGTTTGCAGCCTTTTGCAGGCAGCATCGACAGTCTGACGTTTTTTCGAGGCGCATTATAATAATGAGCACCAGCCTGACGACATCGGCATCGTCGATGGCGGCCGCCGCCCGCGCGCAGGAGATCATCTCGCGCAACCTCGCCAACGTGTCCACCACGGGCTACCGCAAGGGGATTGCCGTCTTCAACGAGTTCTCAAACGCCCTGGCGACAGCCTCCGGCAATATCGCACCGACCGTCGTCACCAGCTCGGAAGAACTCGTTGACTTCAGCGAAGGCAGCCACACATACACCAGCGGCCCTCTCCATCTCGCGCTGCAAGGGGATGGCTTCTTCGTGCTGCAAGATCCCGAGAATCCCGACCGGCCGCTCTATACCCGCAAGGGGCAGTTTGAGCTCAACTCGAACAGCCAGATCGTTACCAGCGCGGGGTTCCCACTGATGAGTGCAGGCGGGGGGGCCATCACCATCCCGCCCGGTAATGGAGCGATCGAAATCTCGGCCGAGGGCTTTGTCCTCTACAAGGACCCCTCCTCCGGCGCCGTCTCGAACGTCGGCCAGGTGATGGTAGCAGATTTTCCCAAGCCGTATACCCTCGAGAGGGCCAGCTTTACGGCGTTCCGCGAAATCGAGGGCAACCAGAACGCCATCCCGGCCGAAAACACCAGGATCAAGCAGGGCTACCTCGAAGAAGCCAACGTCGATATCCTCAGTGAACTCGTGACCATGATTGCCGTGATGAGAGGCTTCCAGGCCGACCAGAACGTGATTACCGCGACAGATGAGACGCTCGAAGAGCTGATCGACAGCGTTTGAGCATCAAGGAGCACTCCCCGATGATAAAGGCACTGTATACTTCCGCAACGGGCATGCGGGCGCAGCAGCAGCTTGTCGACATGACGGCCAACAACCTGGCAAACGTCAACACGACAGGCTTCAAGCGCAGCCGGATGGACTTCCAGGACCTTCTTTACGACACACAGATCATGCCGGGCTCTGAGATCGCCAGCAACCTCGAGATTCCCTCGGGCCTCCAGATCGGCTCCGGCGTCCGGTCCATTTCCACCACCAAGATATTCACGCCGGGCGTCATGGAGGAGCCCGGAAGCGAACTGGACATGGGCATCGCCGGTCGCGGCTTCTTCGAAGTCTCAATGCCCGACGGAACCACGGCATACACCCGCGACGGCTCATTCCGCACCGACAGCCAGGGCAGGGTCACCAACTCCGAGGGGCTGCTGCTCTCGCCTACCATTACCCTCTCAGGCGATCGCTTGTCAGTCACCGTGGGCAGTGACGGCACTATCAGCGTCACCAAACCCGACGGCAGCCCAGAGACCGCCGGGCGGATCACACTCACCACATTCCCCAATCCCACGGGCCTGAAGAGCATCGGCGGCAATCTCTACGCCGAGACCGTCTCGTCCGGCAGCCCGCAATCCGGCCTGACGCCCGGAGAAAACGGCGTCGGCACCATCGAGCAGAAGTTCCTCGAACGCTCGAACGTCGAGGTGGTCGTAGAACTCGTCAACCTTATCACCGCGCAGCGGGCCTACGAGATCAACTCGCGCGCGATCCGCTCGAGTGACGACATGCTCGCAACGGCGAACGGAATGACCCGCTGAGGAGACCGATCTTGAGCCGACTTAAACCTTTGACAGTCCTGATAATAGCCGCGCAGCTTATCGGCATCGACGCCATTGCGGCGACTATCACGCTGAAGAAGCAGGCCGAAGTCGATGGCCCGTGCGTCAGTCTCGGCGAGATCGCGGCAATCACCGATGCCGACGCCGAGCTCGCCGCCAGGCTCGGGGCCGTGAAGCTTGGCGCGGCACCGTGGCCGGGCACCGTCCGCCGCATAGACGCCATAGTCGTTAAGCTCAAGCTCTATCAGTTCGGCTTCGATCCCAGGGATGTCTCGATCAGCGCCAAATCAGGCTGCTACCTGACGACCCGCGGACGCGATATCCCGGCGGAACGGATCGTCAAGATGGCACGCGAGCACCTGCTGAAGAGCATGCAGTGGCCAGGAGACGACATAGAAATCGAGCTCGTCTCGAAGCCCGCAAGCTGCGCCATCCCGGCTGGCTGCGGTGACGATGCGCTCCGGCCGGCCGGCAACCTTGTCATTCGCAGCCTTGGCCGCGTGAAGGTTGGCGTCGATCTGCTCGTGGACGGCAAGGCTCGATTCAGGAAGACAGTCACGTTCAACGTCAGGCTCTTCGAGCGCACGGTCGTCGCCACGCGCGACATAAGCCGCAACGACAGGTTTTCGAGCCGTAACGTGGCGACCCGGCGGGTTGAGCTGGAGCGCTGGCCGCCCCGTCAGATGACCGACATAAAGCGCGTGCTCGGCCGCACTGCCGCACGGCCCATCGCCGCCGACACGCCGCTGATGCCTGCGATGATCATCTCGCCGCCGATAATCAAACGCGGCGACGTCGTGAAGATCGTATACCGCTCGAGATGTCTCGAGATCACCGCCAGCGGTGTCGCCCGCCAGGATGGAGCGGAAGGCGACATCATAGCGGTCGAGAATCTGAGTTCCCGCAAGCGGCTCGAGGGCCGCATCATAGACGACAACACGGTACTGATAGACGGCTGAAAGGAGAGACAATGCGAGCCCGAATGCTCCTGATACCACTGCTCATCGCGGCTCAGACGGTCTCTGCACGGGCGGATTCGCTCTGGCGTAAGGCCGAAAGCCACGAACGCAACATATACTCCGATACGAAAGCCCGACGTGTCGGCGATATCGTTACCATCATCATCCAGGAGTCGGCCTCGATCACCAAGGAAAAAGAGACCGAATACAAGAAGGACAGCACGACCGATTTTCAGATCGAACTGCTCAAGCTGCTGGGATTGGACGATTACCCGCACACGGACGGCGACACGCCGGCATTAAAGATGAAGTCCAACCGCACCTTCAAGGGCGAAGCCGACTATGACACGAAGGAAACTTTCACCAAGACGATGACGGCCGTGGTCACGGAAGTGCTGCCCAACGGCAATCTGATCATCGAAGGCACGAGCGACGTCGTAACCGACGACGAGATCACAACGGTAACGGTCTCGGGCACGATCAGGCCGGAGGACATTACCCCCGACAATCAGATTTCATCGCAGAGGATCGCGTCCGCGCGGATCAGCTACCAGGCGAAAGGCCCGCTGAAGCAGAACAGTCGCCGAGGCTGGCTCGGGCGGTTTCTCGACCGTATCTGGCCGTTCTAAGTGTGGCACGTTCAAGCCAAGCTTGGACGTGGACCGAACACGGCCAACGGAAACCCGTTGACCATGCCACCCGAATAGGGAAGACTGCAATGCACTCATATCGACGTCTCCGTCATGTAGGGGCGGTTCGCGAACCGTCCCTGCGAATGACATCTCGCATCCTGTTCTGTTGCCTGATGGCGGCCGGTGGGGCGCCCGGAGCGCGGGCAGCCGAAACACCCGCGCCCGCGCCGCCCCCCGAGACGGCCGTCAGCGTTCGAGCAAAGGACATCTCCCGAGTACAGGGAGTGCGCGAGAACCATCTCTACGGCACCGGCGTGATCGTCGGCCTGACCGGCACCGTCGACGGCGGCGAACTCGCCAGGGACCTTCTGAGCAATGTCCTCGAGCGGACGGGCATCTCCATAGAAGCGAGAAAACTCACCGGAAAGAACATACCCGCCGTGAAGGTAACCGCCATGCTGCCGCCCTTTGCGAAAGAGGGCGGCACGATAGACGTGATGGTCTCGTCGATGGAAGACGCCAAGTCGCTTCGCGGCGGAGTGCTGCTGCCGACGCCGCTCTACGGCCTCGACAGAGAGGTGTACGTGCTCGCGCAGGGGCCGGTCTCGATAGGAGGCTTCAGCTTCGAGGGCGCTTCAGGCTCCGTCTCGAAGGGCCACTCCACCGTCGGGCGCATTCCCGACGGCGGCATCGTCGAGCGCGAAGTCCCCTGTTCCCTCGAGAAGGACGGCGTCCTCGGGCTCGTGCTCAAGGAAGAAGACTTCACCACCGCAACGCGGCTGGCCGATGCGGTGAACGAGATATTCCCCAACTCGGCGAAACCGCTCGACGCCAAGCTCGTGCAGGTGAAGGTGCCGACGGCATACTCCGGCAGCGACCATCTGGTGCCGTTCATCTCGCGGTTGCGGCAGATCGAGCTGGTTCCGGACGACGCGCCGGCACGCGTTGTCGTCAACGAGCGCACCGGCACGATCGTCGCAGGTTCCGAGATCCCGCTGCAGCCCGTCACGATCGTCCACGGCGGCCTCAGCATCGAGGTCGAGACCGTCCTCGACGTGGTCCAGCCG
>JAUWKK010000080.1 GCA_030614245.1 Planctomycetota bacterium
CCAACGTGGGCAGCGGGACCGTTCGAGAAATGCAGCAGTGGATAGAGTACCTGACTCTCGACGGGCAAAGCCCAATGGCCGACCTCAGACGCGCAAACGGCCGGGAGGAGCCGTGGGCCATCCGCTTCTGGGGAGTCGGCAACGAGAACTGGGGATGCGGCGGACGCATGCGGCCTGAATATTACGTGGACCTGTTCCGCCGCTACTCGACTTATTGCCGGGATTTCGGCGAAAACAAGCTCTACAAGGTCGCCTGTGGGCCAAATGGCGCGAATTATCATTGGACAGAAACCTTGATGCGCGAGGCATTCTTGCAGATGGATGGCCTGGCGCTTCATTACTATTGCCGCAGGGGCAGGAAGAGCAGCTCAGCTACCGAGTTCGGCGAGGACGACTGGTTTGCACAGTTGAAGGCAGCCCTTCAGATGGAGGAGATGGTCTCGAAACACTCCGCCATCATGGACGAGCACGATCCCGGCAAGCGGGTCGCCCTGGTCGTTGATGAATGGGGCGCGTGGCATGAAGTTGAACCGGGGACGAACCCCAGGTTCCTCTACCAGCAGAATTCCATCCGCGACGCGCTCGTCGCGGGGCTTACGCTCAACATCTTCAATAACCACTGCGATCGTGTGCGAATGGCAGAGCTCGCCCAGACTGTCAACGTCTTGCAGGCGCCCATCTTGACGCAAGACGAGAAGATGCTTCTCACACCAACTTATCATGTGTTCGAGATGTACAAGGTGCATCACGACGCGACCATGCTTCCCCTTGACATCATCTCTACAGCTTACGAATACGAAGGGGATGCCATCCCCGCAGTGAGCGCTTCCGCATCGCGCAACGCCGAGGGCAAGGTCAACATCTCTCTCTGCAACCTGCATGCCGGTCAGGAAATGGACGTGGAATGCGAACTGAGCGGAATGACCGCGAGCAGTGTCTCAGGGCACGTCCTGACGGCGAAGAAGATCACGGCCCACAACACGTTCGATCAACCCGAGTCCGTCAAGCCGGCAGTTTTCACAGGCGCACGGATTGACAATGGCCGCCTTTACATTCAGTTGCCTCCCGGGGCAGTTGTCGTGCTTGAGCTTGAATAGACGTGAAACAGCTCCGCAGGCGGCGATGGCTGCGCCATGCACCAAGGGCCGAAAGGATAGAAATGTACCAACACGCTCAAGTGGAACAAATGTTGTCGCTGCGTTGCCGGCCCCTGATTATGGGAACGCGTGGGGCGGTTTCCGCCGACCACTACCTGGCAGCGGCTGCCGGGCGGCGCATCGCGTCGGAGGGTGGAAACGCCGTAGACATCGCTGCGGCCGTATGCTTTTGCCAGACAGTTCTCGAGCAAGATCAGGCGAGCATAGGTGGCGAGACGCCGACGCTGATTTACTCGGCGAAAGACCGGAAAGTCTTCTCTATCAGTGGCGTGGGGTGGTCACCGAAGGCGTTTACAATCGAGTGGTGTCGGGATCATGGCATCGACCTGATTCCTGGTGATGGATACCTGCCCGCTATCGTGCCAGCAGTGGTAGGCACCTGGGCCGTGGTGCTGCAACGGTTCGGCACGCAGAGTTTCGGGCAGGTCCTGCGTCCCGCGCTCGAGTTGGCAGAGAACGGTTTCCCGATGTATGCGCATCTGCACGGAATTATCGATGGGCGTCGCGAAACCCTGGAACAATGGCCCGGATCGATGGAATTGCTCTTGCCGGGAGGCGAGATTCCACCGATCGGCGCGCTGGTACGGAACCCCGGCCTGGCGTACGTGTTCAGCACCATGTGCAGGGCAGAGGACGCAAAAGCGCACAAGGGCCGAATTGCGGGCATCGAAGCGGCCCGCGATGCTTTTTACAAGGGCGAGATTGCCGAGAAGATTGTCGAATACATCACAAACTTCCCCGTGCTCGACGCCTCGGGTCAAAGCCACACGGGCCTTCTTTCGCTGGAGGATATGGCTGAATGGCGGGCCGAGGTGGAAGAGCCCGTTACCATTGAATACGAGGGCCTGGACGTGCATAAGTGCTCCTCGTGGACGCAGGGGCCGGTGTTTCTACAGCAACTCGCGATCCTCGAGGGCATCGACTTGAAAGCGATGGGATTGAACTCCGCGGACTACGTCCACACTGTGCTGGAGTCGGCGAAGCTGGCCTTTGCGGATCGTGAAGCCTATTACGGTGACCCGTGCATCGATACCGTTCCTTTCGACCGCCTGCTCTCGAAGGATTACGCGGAAGGGAGAAGGCGGCAGATCGGGGTAGAGGCTTCGCGCGAGCTTCGTCCCGGAGACCTGGGCCAGGGCGTGCCCCGAAACGTGAGCTTCGACGTGCGACGGGACAACCGCAGAGCCCTGGGATTGCCGGAGACGCCCCTCGGTGCATGGGGGCGGCACGGCGGCAACGATACCACACACCTTGACGTTGTGGACGCGCAAGGGAACATGGTTGCCGCCACACCGAGTGGGGGCTGGTTCTCAAGTTCCCCCACGATACCCGGCCTTGGCTTTGCCCTCAGCACTCGCGGGCAGATGTTCTACCTGGACCCCAAGCGTCCCAATGCGCTCTCGCCACACAAACGGCCCAGGGCCACCCTGACGCCGACCATAGCCACTCAAGCCGGGCGCCCTCGACTGGCGTTCGGCATGCGTGGCGGCGATACTCAAGACCAGGTCACGCTTCAGTTCTTCCTCAATCACGTGACGTTCGGCCTCGATCTACAGAAGGCGCTCGATATGCCGGTCTTCTGGAGTGAGTCTTTCCCGTCGTCCTTTTTTCCGCGAAAGGCCCGGCCGGGCTTCGCGCAAATGGAGAACCGCTTCGATCCCGCCGTGGTCGAGGCGCTCCGAGCCCGCGGGCACGAGATCAATGTCATGGAACGGCTCAGGGCGCAACACATGGCCGTCCGTTGCGATCCTGAAACCTCGGTCCTCACGGCGGGCGTCTGTTCCAATAGCGAAACGTCATACGCGTTGGCATGGTAGATATTTCCGGCGGGACGCGCAGCCACCGGGCGTATCCCACGCCTCTCGCTAACGGGAAGATGCGGATGCTCTTGACAGAGCGGCTCGAAAGCCTACAATCGAGGTCAGCTTCGGAGGGAAGAATGGAATCGTGCAGGCTGTGCTGGGAGATGAGGATGTGAGGACGAAGATGATGTGTAACCACGCGCTGAATCAGGGCCGAAGGGCGTGTGGAGGCTGATGGATGGAGTGGCAAGGCTAAGAGCCGTATCCTCATAGCCACGCTCACACTTGCTCTTCTCACGAATCTAACGGTTTCGGTATATAGCTACTATTACCTAACACTACAACGCCAGATTCTCGCACGGTGCAGCACCCAAAGCCTTGCGAGCCAAGGAGTTGAGAGCCCGTCTACCTTGTCATTCAGACTCATTTTCGACAGTTTGAATCATGAACCTGTGTCATATCAACGAGTTACGAGCGCCGACTGTGCGTAAGGCATTACACCTGCTCGTCGGCCAGCGGCGCGATCCGCGGCGGCGGACGCACCCCGGCCGCACGGAACGCCGCGTGCGCATGACCGGGCAGGTCGGTGCGGACGCGCCAACCTCGGCCATCCAGCGTCAGGTCCACCGCCTGCACCTGCTCGAGGTCGTGCATCAGGTCGGGCCACGACATGTCGATGCCCTGCTCGTCCAGCTGCCGCTGCCAGAGCCGCCCGAAGACCAGCTGCGGGCCCCACAGCTTCGTGCGGCACGACTTCACCTCCGGCGTGCGGGCCTGCCGCAGCACGCGGACTCGTTGCGAAAAGTTCGCCAGTTTCTCGATCAGGTTGTCGAGCTGTCCGCTCTCGACGAGCCTGTCGAGGCGCCCCAGGTTGGCCATGACACGCTGCTTCGGCTTGCCCCCGTCGCGGTAAGCCTCTACGACGTGCAGATAGTCGTGCGGGTGCTTCTTGTTGCCGCCGTGCTTTACTCTCGCGAACATGTGCGTATTTTAAGGTCATGTTGCGCCCATTGTCAAGGGGAAAATCCGAATAATTTCCCAATCTATGCCATTACCATTCTGCAAGAATCGCCCGTTTATCGACGTAAGTCCTTGCTATCACTACACCGCCTTTCCGCGATAGAGGCGAAACTGTCGAAAATGAGTCCGAATGACAAAAGGCGGCATTGTAGTGCTGAACACGCCGAACACATGCGACCGAACGGCAACTTGAGCTTGATTACAGCCGCGCTTGCGGGTAGTATCAACCCTGCCCGCCGGCAGGCGGGTACGATAGTATCTGGTGCAATGGCCGGAGACTTCTCGCGGAGCAGCCGGGTGAAATGCAGTTCCAGAATGAAAACAATATAGGAGAGACAGCGATGAGACGATTGAGTTTTCTGCTTGTGTCCGCGCTGATGGTGGGGCTGTGCAGCGGCTGTGCTGTGTACTCTACGCAGAAGTTCGGCCCGCAGGCCCTGACCGGGACTACGCTGAACGAGGTGATCCAGCGGAACGGCGCTCCCGACATCATCGGCGGCAACGACGAGTTGATCGTTCTGGGCTACACCCGGATCGAGGGAATGGAAGTGCTGGGGCTGTTCGGAACTGTCAAGAAGTCTACCACGGCAGTAGTTTGCGACAAGACGGGCAAGGTGATCAGCACCGGCACGTCGGTTCCGGGCAAGGCAATGACGATCATGGGCGCTTTCACGTCGCCCGTGGGTGTTATTGAGGATAAATAACCGGGCGTTTCCATTCGGTATTTTTGTTGTGTACATTCGTCGCCCGCGTGTGTATAATAGGACATAGGGGCGGTTCGCGAACCGCCCCTACAACCGGATGACGCCTTGCTCGAAAGGAGCCGGATATGAAGACTATCAGCCTTGTGATGCTTGCTGTCGCTCTCGTGATTGTGCCGTCGATGGCAGGGGAGCCTGCCGCCGGGGATAAAGACGTCAGAATGGACGTGGATTTCAAGAGTGCGCCGCTGTATGAAGTGCAGAATGCGCTGCGCGCCGCCACAGGGGCGAATTTCGTCATCGATCCGGCCGCCTACAAGCAAGAGGATGGTGATGCCCGTGAAATCAAGGTCGACATGCAGCTCAAGAACGTCAAGGTCGAGACGGTCCTGAACCTGCTGGCGAAGCTCTACGGCCTGGGTTTCACCACCGTTGATGACGTCGTCGTTATAACGCGTCCTGAACGGATCGCCGAGGAACCGATGACCGTCGTCTTCGACGTCTTCGACCTCTCGGTATTGAAGCAGCGGCCGTCGTATTTCTCGAATGTCCGCAACTTCGGTGCGTACCAGAACGGCTATGGCCGCCGCTTCTCAAACCTCTATTACAGCCCCGAGGAAGAGTATTACGAGCGATGGCTGGATGAGCAGCGCCCGCAGATCGAGCCGCTCGAACTGGTCAAGCTGGTAATGGCCACCGTGCCCGCGAACTGGGGTGAAGGCGCCGGCACCAGTATCGCATACGCCAACGGCCTGCTGATTATCCGCCAGCCCGCCGAGGTGCAGCTAGAGATCGCCAGGCTGCTCTATCGCCTGCGGATGCGGCGGTAGCCAGTGCGTGGGGCAGGGACCGGTGGTGTTGAAGCGACCCGATCTCGCCTGTAATGTTGATTCCGTCAGGATAGCGAGCCGCTTGCGTTGTCCCCCCGGGCCGTAGCATGTTGGCCGCCCTCTTCGTATGTGTTTAGCGTGCCGAGAGCTCCGAAGGAGCGGCGGGTTGTAGCCGTGCAGGGGCAGGATCTCTCCGTGGGGCAGGCTTTCCAGCCTGCCGATTCGTGGCACTATTCCGCCCCGTTGGGGCTGCGATTTCACTCGTCAACTATACCCACGGCGTTGCCGTGGGCTGTCTTACTCCGCCCCTGACGGGGCTGCCGGGTGCCACGGCCAACCGTCCTCGGTTGGCCGTGCTTGCCTGCCTGCCTACGGCATGGCCTACGGGGCTGCAAGCCAATGCCGGTATTCTAAACACGCCAAACACATGGCCCATCGCGAGAGCCAGACCATCTCATCTGTGTTCATCTACCGTTCATCTGTGGTTCCATTCCCCCCACATGCAGGCACGCGGGCCATGCCGTAGGCAGGCGGGCAGCGAAGCATCTTTTGCCGGTTGAACGCACCCCGGGGCTCAATCTTTCTTTTCCGGCTCATCCGGTTTCTCAATCAGCCAGACCGGGAGTTCGTCGGGCCTGGGCCGCAGGTCTGAGCGCTTTCTGTCGATGCTCGACTTGAGTTTTCCCGTCACAGCCGTTCCGGTGGCGTCGTCGAGGATGGTCGGCTGGATGAGGATCAGCAACTCGGTCTTGAGTGTCTTTGTGTCTCTGCTCTGGAAGAGCTTGCCGATCCACGGGATGGCGCTGAGGTACGGCACTCTGCGGATTTCTTCGATCTCGTTCTCGCGGATCAGGCCGCCGATTGCCAGCACTTCGTTGTCGGCAACAATCACCTGCGTCTCGACCTTGCGGCGAGTGACGACCGGCACGCCGTTGAAACGAGTGGGCGCCTCGCTGACTTCCGGCACGATGGTCATCCGAATCTTCTTGTCGGCTCCGATCTGGGGCGTAACCGTCAGCGTGACGCCGACATCCTTGAACACGACGCTCTCGCTCGTGGTTGTCGAGCCGCCGCCTGCGTCGGACGCGATGGCAACGGTCGCCTCGATGTATGGTATCTCCTCGATGACTTCCATCTTGGCGGTTTCGCCGTCAACCGCGACGATCTTGGGGCTGGAGAGCAGGTTCACGTACCCGTGCGTGGCCAGCGCCTGCAGCGTGGCGTCCATGTGCTTCGAATCAATGGTGATGACGAAGTCGTCGGCTGCGGGGGGCAGGAGCGACTGTGTCATCGAGCCGAGGGTCTTCGGCGGCACGTGGAGTTTCGTGTATATCCAGGACCAGGTAAGCCCGAACTGATCGCGGTCGTCGAGGCCGACTTCGAGGATGCGAGCCTCGATCATCACCTGCTTGCGGCGCTCGTTGATCGTGTCGAAGAGCGCGGAGACGGTCTCGATCCGTTCGGGATGATCCACAACGACAACTGTCCTGGACGCCGCATTGACGGCTACGGTACCGTCCCCCGACAACAGACCATTGACCATCTGCTCGAGATCCTTGGGGACGGCGCCGTTCAGAGAGAACGTGCTCTGTTGCAGTTTACGCTTTTCCTCCGACTTGCGAATGACTCGGACGACTTTCCCATCCTGGACGGCGATATAGCCGTATGTCTTGAGCAGGGCATCGAGGGCCTCCCTGGCCGGGATGTCGCGGAAAGAGATGGAAATGTGCCCGGATAGCTGCGGATCGATGATTACGTTCTGTCCTATCTCTTTTGCGAGCATGCGGACGGTGTCGGCGAGATCCGCATCGCGCAGTTCGAGCGTGATGCTTCTGCCCGCCGCAGCGGGGCTTCGGCCGTCTGGAGGCTGTTCCGCTGCGCCGCAGAGGGACACGATAAGCAAGCCAATGCAGAAGGCGGTAAGGGCGGGGGGTGGCACGGTCAACCGTCTTCGTTTGGCCGTAGGTGCTCCACGTCCAAGCTCTGCTTGAACGTGCCACCATGCATATTCATTCGGTCGCATTCGTTCAATCCTCACGCCGTGCAGACGGGGTGGCCGTTATTCGGTACCTCGTTACTGATAAGTATGCACGATTTGCGGATAAGCGCTTATCCGCGCCCTCATCCGCTCCTCCAGTCTCAGCCTACTGATTATTGATAACCGCTTTTGGGTTACTGATACCGGCCCCCAGTATGATCTTGTGCTGCACCCCGTCTAACGCCAGTGTAATGCTGTCTTCATCGATCATCTTGATGCACCAGAGCCCTATCTGCCCCCCGACGCCGACAATACGTCCGTCTACGATTGCCAGCCGCCGCTCGCCGCAGAGAATGCCAGTCAGGGCCACCATCGGCGGCAAGGGGGCATCGACCTCGTCATCTTGGTCTTCTGGTTCCGAAACGCTGACGGCGCTGGTTACATCCGGCTCCTTCTGATCGAAGGGATCAGACCAGTGTACGGTCTTGAGTGCCTGGGCATCCGGCGGGCCGAATGCCTTCTGCGCCAGAGCCGCCAGGTTATCGGCATTCGCAGGCTGTCCCGCCGGCGCTTGTGGCCCGCCCCGGCCGGCGGGCTTGGGCGTGGGCTCGGCGGGCTCCGTTGCACTTGCAGCGGCTCTTCTCTGGCTCCGCTCGACAAAGTAGTTCACGTTATAGCCTATCACCGGCACGAGTATCACAAGGAGAAGTATGGCTATGTAGCGCTTCTTCATTGGTTCTCGCCTTCGATGTCTGCCAGGTAATATGCTTCCAGAAGCAGCTCGAATCCCAGTTGCCGGGGCTCGCTCCGAGCACTGCGGATCTGCACGGAAGCGACCGTGAAGAGCCGGTCGCATTTACCGAGCATTTCCAGCATTGCGGCTACCTGGCGGTATTTCCCCTTGCCGGTGAGTACAACGGGCACTTTCCAGCATCCCTGCTCGGTCGTGAGCCCTTTGCTCCGGGCCTGCTCTCTGTCATCACTGAGAGCGACTTCGCCCCGCGTTACGGGTTGGGGATGCTGCGTCGTGATCCTGACGCCATTCACTCCGGACCGCAACGCTGCGGTCTGAAGCCGGCTGAGCAGGCCGGGCAGGCGGATTTCCGACGGAATCTGCTGCTGGGCCCGTGCTGAGAGCTTCTCGATGGCTGCCCGCCGGAGGCGGGCAGCCGCCTGCCTGCCTTTGGCAGGTTCGGTCTTCTCGTACGCCTCGATTTCCCTGATGGCAGACTGCGCCATGTCGAGCACCTGATTGTGGCGCTCGATTTCTTCGCGCAGGCCGGCGATGTTCTTCAGGCCAGGCCTCATCAACAGCACACACAGAGCGGCGATGATGATGACCCCGGCGCCGGCAATCACACCAAAGGCGCTCCTGACTCCTCCAGGTTGGGTACCGCCCTCATTCACTGTACGGCGCCTCTCATTGCAGCAGTGTCGAGTTTGCAGCGGATCTGGCAGGACGTGCCGGCGCCTGCCGATCCGCCCCCCCTCGGGGGGCTGGCGTCCGCCGCAATCGGAAGGAGTTCCGCACTGTCGATGAACGTCGCGCGTCGGAGCCTCCCGAGCACGCGTTCGAGAGCCTCCGGCGCGTTTCGTCCCGCACCCGCCTGCCGGCCACGCCAGAGGCTGGGGATGGTTCCCGACAGCATGAGTAGCCAGTCGCCGCGCGTTTCACCGGGAGTCACTCCGATGGATGTCATTCTGATATCACTGCCGACAGCGTTGCTTATCTGCATCATCAGCGCCGCCCAGGGCAGTCGGCGCCCGCTGAGTGCCGCGATCAGCGTGAGATGCTCGGCGAGGACGGCTTTCTGCGTGTCGTTGGCGGCTCTTGCGGCCAGCAGGGGTGCCGCCATGCGTGCCTGGCTGCCGAGGTCGTCGGCGAGCTGCCGGTAGGTGCTCGAGGCATGGCTGATGGCCATCACGGCTCCGCTGATGATCAGTGCAGCTAAGAGCGCCGCGGCAGCGACAATGCCGCCTCTAAGCCGCTGGCCGGCTGCATTGCGCATCGAAATGGGCAACAGGTTGATCGAGTGGCGAGGCCCTTCGATAGCCTGGAGTGCGAGCCCGAGAGCTGCGTCCCACGAACCGGGAGCGTTGAGGGCCTCGGCGGCGGCAGGTGCTATCTCGACGCCATCGCGGATGTCGATTACACCGACTGGTACCGGCAGACATGCCACTAGCCCGAGCGCCACACCGTCGAGCCGCAGGTGGCTCCCTGTGA
>JAUWKK010000389.1 GCA_030614245.1 Planctomycetota bacterium
GTGCGGTTCGTTCCCCATTGCTATCATCGCCATGCCGTTGTCGGCATACTCCTGTAGGAAATTCTTTATTCCCTGGCGAAGCGCCTCTTCGCTGTACTCGGCAAAACCCTTCTGTTCGATGCTGCTTGCGGGGGTTCCGGTGATCCACTTGGCGCCGTGTTCCTTGCAGCGGTCTATGCCCGGGCAATGCGGCTTGTACGGCGGGCTGGGAGACCAGCCGCCCCACACGCCCATCAATCGCAGCCCGATTCTGTCGGCAAGATCGAAGTAGACGCCAATTCGGCTGTCCCAGTTGCGAATGGTAAACGGTATCTGCTCCGGCTCGTACTTGCTGGTGACCGCAGGCGGCAGCACAGCCAGCCCCGAGTATTCTCGAACCGGCTCGCCAGTCTCCTGCGGGACAGCCACATGCAATTCGTAGTACTTGCCCACAATGAGCCGGTCATCGGGAATGCGAACCTCCGCACCATAGACAAATCGCTTACCGTCGCCCTGGGCCCTCTGGAGCCTGACCTCAGCGGGCTGAATCTGCTCGGCGCCCCAATAATCACGAAGGAACTACTGCATGACCTGCTGTTCGGCCGGCAACGGCGTGACCGCTGCGACTTTCACCTCGAACCCGACCGTCTCACCGGGCAGGAAGAGGTTTCCCACTGTGTCCGTAGCGAGCAGGATTCGCTCTATTCGTTTTTCCACCGGCCCAATGCTCAGAGGACTGGCCGACAGATCATCCAGCCAGAACGAGCCGTACGTCTTTTCGAGTTGGATACGAAACTTCGCTCTTGATGCACCGGCAGGCAGAACAACCGGTTTCGATGACACCTGCCAATCCTTCTGGCCATAGCCTATCCCCACCGGAATCGTTTCCAGCAAAGCTCCAGCCCTATCGAATGTTTCCAGGGCGACACTGCCATGGTACGAATTGTCGGGACTGTGCAGTTTCGCCTTCCACTCGTACTGAACCTGCCAAGTTCCGGGCGCCACATCGAAGACTCGGCTGGTGGCGCCGGTTTCAGCTTGGAGTCCGGCCAATGTCCGCTCAAGGAGCAGGGCATTGCCTTGATCATTGTCGCCCGGATCGGCTATTCTTACGGTACCGATGGTTTCCCAACCAGCCGGCGATTGTTCGGATTCGAAACCTTCGGTAAAGGCGGCAGCTTTGACCTTCGCCTCGACCACGACATCCGCCCGAACGTCGGTGATGTAGAGGTCTGGTCTCTTCCGCTCATCGGACGAACTGTTGAGCATCAGTTCGATTAGCTGAACAGAGTCGTGCCACTTCCCATCGTTCGCTCCGCCCCAATGCTCCCCTCCAGCAACATCGGCAGGGACTATCACGACATCGTGCCAACGTCCGTCGCACTCAAAAGCAACGTCTTTTCGCTGGTGGCACTGCCCTGTCCCGTCCACCAGGCGCAGCGCAAATGATTTGGCTGTCTCAGAGCGCATCTTCAGGTGGATCGACTTGATGGCCTTTACGTCCAACTCCGTGAAAGACTTCCTGACTCCGACGTACGCGCCGCCGCCGGTGAAGTCCGCGTGTACCCGCATCGAATTCTCGCCGGCCTGCGGTTGATTGCGCACCAGATCGAGTCCGCCTTTGGCTCCTGCGAATTCCTGCCCCAGGTTGAAGCCCCAGTCGATCTCCCCCGCCTGGAGCATTTCATCCAATTGTATTTCCTTGCTGACGGAAGTCGCCTTCTCGTCGCTTGGATAGAACAGCACGTCGCTCATCAGCACGGTCGGCTTTGTTCCCATGTCCTCGGTGCACAGGATCACCAGCATTCGGCCGGGCTGGTGCCATTTGCCGTCGTTCGAGCCGCCCCATTTTTCGTACTGGACGGCGATGTCCGGCGCCGAGGGCGTTCCCATCGTCTTAAAGAACTCCTCCACTGGCAGGACCATCTGCTGCCAGCCGCCTTTCTCGTTGATCCTGAGCCTGATCTGGTGGCACTGCTCTGACCCGTCAACCAGCCGCACGGTTACTTGGCTCGCGACTAACGGGGCCTTGACCCAGAAGGACAAGGTGTCCACCCCGGAATCGGGCAACGCTATTGATGCCTGCACGTATTTTCCACCCATGGTGAAGTCGCCGTGCAGACTCAAAACAGGCTTATCACGAAAGTGCTTAGCGGTCACCTCAAGCTTGCCACTGGCCCCCGGAAACTCCGGTCCGTTCGCAAAGTCCCCCCCACCCGTGTCTCTGTTACCGTCAATTAGCGACACCGGCTGCCGACAGAGTGCCGTTGCGGCCAGCGCCGGAATCATCAGCATGTGCAGAATAACTGTTCGCATAATCAGCCGACCCTTCCATTCTAATATCGATTTAACTCCATTATCCCATCTCACTTCTTTCTTCTCGGCAATAGCTCTACTTCTCCAAGAAGGTGTTGCTCTCCGAGGATCCGACTTCCCTCAATCCGGGTAGTGTCAATGACAACAGCATATACCTTACACGGTCCGGGCGGGAGCCCGCCAAGCCGAGCGGGATACTTGTCTTCAATGATCTGACCCGGCTTCAGCAGCGACAACGGCATAGTCCAGGCGCCAGGATCGTGCCGCGCATACCAGGACGCCCCCCTGCGTGGCGTTTTACCTTCGACGCTCAGCCGAAACGCCGGCATTACATTGCGGTTTACCCGGCCGGTTACGCGCCACCATGTGGACAGGTAAAGGATTCCTCCTTCGACCGCAGTATTGCCCAGACGAAACGCCAGCAGTTCCACTTTTGGCGTCAACTTTGCGGAGGGAATCACCTTGCGGCTGTCTTCAGGGATTCCAGGCGTGAGGGCAGCTTCGGAA
>JAUWKK010000325.1 GCA_030614245.1 Planctomycetota bacterium
CAGGATTGTCGTCGATAGCATAGTCGGTTCCTCGATGTTATGGCTGCGCGAATCCAATCCTGCGCCATTATAGCTGCGCACTCGCACCGGTCAAGGCACTCGCAGCAACATGCAGCCTATTGGGATCGTGATAATCGAGACGAGCGTGGTTACCACGGCGGCTGCGGCCGCGAAGTCAGGCGAACCGCCGTAACGCCGGACCAGAATATTCGAAGTCACTGCAACGGGCATCAGCGAGACGATCAGGACGATGTTGTAGACCGTGTTGGAAAGCGGCAGACGTTGTATGATGAAAATAATCAATGCCGGCAGCAGGATCAGCCGCACGAACGGCAGGTACGCCAGATCGCGCTTGTGCATCATCAGCGGCGCGCCGTACATCGACGCGCCGATCAGCAGCAGCATTAACGGCAGCGCCGCCGCTCCCACTGTGCTGGAAAGCTTCACGAGAATGTCCGGAACGTACGCGCTCAGCCCGGATATCGATAACGTCAGCGCAAGGAACAGCGCCAGCAGCGTCGGCGTCAGCATGCTCTTCAGACCCTGCTTCAGATTCGAGCCGCCGAGAAGCCCCACACCGATCGTCCAGTAGCCCACAGAGCAGCCGAGAAACAGGAAGAACAGCAGTGCCACATTCTAATCACCCCAGAGATTACCGACGATGATAATTGGAAGATATCCGTAGTTGTTGACTGCGCAAAAGTGGTGGAACGTCTTTCTCACGTCGGCATCGCGGCTCTTGAGGCCGTATCGAAGGCCAAAACCCGCCAGAGCCCCGAAGGCTATCACGCCGAGCCCGAGCACCGGCAGCGGCCACACCTCCGCCAGGCGGCTGGGATCGAAACCCGTGATGATCCTGTGAAATACCAGCGCCGGAAACAGAAAGTCAAGCACGAAACGCGACCAGCGGTTCACGTCGTCCTCGCGGACGTGGCCTGTCAAGCGCGCCAGCCAGCCGACCGCCAGCACGCCGGATATCTCGGCGATGGCGAAGATGATATCTGGAGTCAGGCCCATGAGCGCTCTTGTGGTCTGTGAAGCGGATTGAATCCGGCGAAGCCCGGCCCGCGAAAAAAACCCTGTTGCGGCCACATTATATTCAGGCCCGGCGGCGGGTCAAGCTGCAGGTGCGGGCAGGGACTATGCAGAACGGCTCACACGAGCCTGCCCGCCTCAGGAGGGAAAGGAACCACAGATGAACACAGATGAACGCAGATAAGATGGTCTGGATGCAGCCCCGTAAGGGGCGAAATAAGAAAGCCCACGGCAACGCCGTGGGTACGGTTGACGAGTAGAATCCCAGCCCTGAAAGGGCGTAATAAGAAAGCCCACGGCAACGCCGTGGGTAAGGTTGACGAGTGAAATCTTAGCCCCAACGGGGCGGAGGGCTAAACACATACGAGGAGAACCCGCAACATGCCACGGTCCCGGGGGGACAACGCAACCGGCTCGGTACCCCGCTTTTCTTCATCTTGATTTGTTCGGCGGGTGACGGTAGAATTTCGGCGACATCTGGCGTCGGGCGCGGTCTCTTTCCGCCGTAATGCGGCACATGCATGTATCAGCAGCCCGTAATATCGAGCCATTTATGAATGAGCGCGCTAAGTCGGGCAGTACATCTGAAGGGCCGAGCCTGCCGGCTGTCGTAGCCCTGGCTCTGCTCACCGGGCTTCTTTGCGGCCTCGGCTTCGGGCTTCGCGATGGCATAAGTGTCCTTGAGACATACACTTCCGGCACGCCACCGGGCACTTGGAGCGAGATTCTCTCGTTCATCGTCTACTCGATGTTCTCGCATGGGATTGTCGGCGGTGTGCTGATGGCCGTCATCGGCCTGGCCATCGTCGGCTATCCTGACTGCCTGCCGGAGGATAACATCGAAAGCTGCTCGGCCTCGATGCGGCCCCGGAGATGGAAGGCCGCCCCCTTGTGGCGGGATGAGATGGCGGCGTGGTTCTTGTGGGAAGTGTCGGTATCCGGGCATTGAGCGCGGCATGCTTGTTTCCCAGCCACAAACTTGCTAACGTGTTAAGCAGGCAGCTTTTCCGTAATCCGCCATCTTCCGGCCCTTGAAGGCATCAATGTTCCACAAGATATTCACCGTCATAGTATTCGTAGCCGTCTATAGCTATCTGGCGACGGCGCGGAGGTATCGTGCGCGGGCGGTGTGGCTGGGCGCATTGGTGCTGGCGCTCGGTGGGGTCTATTGCCTGGGGGCCGAACCGGGCTTCGCAGCGGCTGTTCGTGAGACGTTTCGCACGGTTCGAATGGCCGTGAATTGGCCGGTGATCGCTATCCTTTCGGGCATGATGCTCATCGCGGAGATGTTCACGGATTCCCGTGTGCCGAGCTGGCTGTCGGATGTGCTGGTGGAGCGGTCTGGCACGGTCGGCTGGGCGCTGCTGCTCGTGTGCGCGCTGGCGAGCATCATCTCGGCGTTTGTCGATAACGTCGCAACGGTTCTGATCGTCGCGCCGCTGGTGTTCGAGCTGTCGCGGCGGCTGAAGATCAGCCCCGTAGCGCCGATCATCGGTGTGGCGATTTCTTCGAATTTGCAGGGGATGGCCACGCTCACGGGCGATCCGCCTTCCGTCTTGCTCGCGATGCATCTCAAGCCGCCGATGACGTTCAACGATTTCTTCATCTACCACGGCAGACCGGGTATGTTCTTCGTCGTGCAGATGGCGGCGGTTTTTTCGCTGGCCGTCCTGTACCTGGGCTTCTTCCGCACGCTGCGGCAGAAACCTGCCCGCATCACTCGGCCCAAGGTTACCACGTGGACGCCTACAATAACGCTGTTTGCGCTGATAGGCTCGCTGGCCGTGATGTCGCTGGGCCCGGCGGAGTATCAGCACCCCGGCGTGATGTGCCGGGCCTGCGCAGCCGGACTGCTGGCCGTGACGCGTATGCGATCTGCGACCGCCGCCAGAGACGCGCTGCGCAACTACGACTGGCGCCTTGTATTGCTGTTGATGGGCGTGTTCGTCGTCGTGAAGTCACTCGATCTGGTCGGGCTGACGGACGATATCGCCGATGCAATATCCCGCTCGACCGGCGGCAGCTTGATGGGCACGTACGTGCTGATCATCGCGGTTTCGGTGCTGCTGTCGGGGTTCATCGACAATATTCCGTATATCACGCTGATGCTGCCGGTGACGACCCGGCTGTCGGAGAGTCTCGGCCTGGAGAACGGCATATTGCTGGCCTACGGCCTGCTGATCGGATCGTGCCTGGGCGGAAATCTGACGCCGCTGGGCGCTTCTGCTAACATCGTCTCGGTGGGGCTCTTGCGAAAACAAGACCGGCACGTGACGTTCTGGGGTTTCGCCAGGATGGGCGTTCCGTTCACGTTGGCGGCGACGATCCCCGCGGCGATAATCGTGTGGTTCATCTGGCGATGATCCGACCCGCCCAGCCGGTGTGCAGGCCTGCCTGCCTATGGCATGACCGGCAGCAGATGTGGAGCAGCCTTTCCAGGCCTGCCCCTGCC
>JAUWKK010000030.1 GCA_030614245.1 Planctomycetota bacterium
GGCGAGGAATTCGGCGACGGGCGCTGCTTCTTCTGCAATTCAGGCACCGAGGCCGTCGAATCGATGATCAAGCTCGGACGTCTCCACGGCGGCGATGGACGCTACAAGATCATCGCAATGGATAACTCCTTCCACGGCCGCACGATGGGCGCACTGTCGGCCACGGGGCAGAAGAAGTATCACAAGGGTGTCGGGCCGATGCTGCCGGGCTTCGAGCACGCACGTTTCAACGATCTCGATGACGTCGCGAGCAGGATCGACGGCGAAACATGCGCCGTGCTGGTCGAGCCGGTCCAAGGCGAAGGCGGCGTCAATCCGGCGGATGGAGAGTGCATCACCGGGCTGCGCGGGCTGTGTGACGACCACGACCTGCTGCTGCTTGTCGACGAGGTGCAGACGGGGATCGGCCGAACCGGCAGGATGTTCGGCTACCAGCACTATGACGTGAAACCCGATGCGATCGCGCTGGCCAAGGGGCTGGGCGGCGGTATGCCCATTGGCGCCATGGTGGCCTCGGCCGCTGTAGCGCCGAAGCTTGCACCGGGGACGCACGCGTCGACTTTCGGCGGCAATCCGCTGGCCTGCGCGGCAGCGTCCGCTGTCATCGAGACGATCCGCGACGAGAACCTCCTCGATCACGTGCGCCGGACGGGCGAATATGTCCGCAGCCGGCTGGACGGGTTCGTCGACGAGTTCGACTTCGCCGTCGGCGTGCGGGGCCTGGGGCTGATGAATGCCCTGCAGCTATCGATCCCGGGTAAGGACTTCGCCCGCGAGTGCCTCGAAGACGGCCTGTTGATAAACTGCACCTGTGATACGGTGCTGAGGTTCGTGCCGCCGCTGATCGTCACTGATGAGCAGATCGACGAGGGCCTCGCAATCGTCCGGGACGTACTTCGCCGGCACAAGTGAGCGGTTTTTTCCGCGACACAGGCGGCAAGGAACTGACTGCGATGAAGACGCGACATTTTATAACAGTAGCCGACTTGACGCCCGAAGGGACTCTGGCCCTTTTCGACGAGGCCGAGGCGCTCAAGCAGCGGCTCAGTCGCGGCGTTCACGAGCGATGCCTGGCCGATAAGTCGCTCGTGATGATCTTCGAGAAGGCGTCAAGCCGCACGCGGTTGTCATTCGAGATAGGAATGACCCAACTGGGCGGCCACGCCGTCTATGTGGGAATGCTCGACGAACGCCTCGGCGAACGCGAATCGGTGCCAGATGCCGCCCGTGTCGTGTCCGGTTATGCGGACGGCGTTATGCTCCGCACGTACGCGCACGGAACGGTGATGGAGTTCGCGAAGCCCTCGTCCGTCCCGGTGATCAACGGGCGGTCGGACTACAACCACCCGTGCCAGGCGTTGACGGACCTGTTCACTATCCGCGAGAAGCTGGGCAACCTGAAGAAGATCAAGCTGGCGTATGTGGGCGCCGGCAATAATGTTGCGCGGTCACTGGCGTGGGCATGCTATCGAAGGGGAATGCGGTTCGCCATAGCGTCGCCGAAGGGCTATGAGCTCGGCGACAGGTTGATCAAGAAGGTACGGAATCTGACACCTGAGTCCGGCGGCACGATCTCCAAGTTGCGCGATCCTCACAAGGCCGTCAGAGGCGCTGATGTTGTCTACACCGACGTGTGGGCGTCAATGGGCCAGGAAGACGAAGCCGCCGAGCGCCGGAAAATATTCCGCGATTACCAGGTTAACGCCCGACTGCTCGATGCAGCCGGCAAAGGTGCGCTCGTCATGCACTGCCTGCCCGCCCACCGAGGCGACGAAATCACCGGCGACGTCATCGACGGGAAGCAGTCGATAGTATTCGACCAGGCCGAGAACAGAATGCACCTGCAGAAGGGTATCCTGAAGATGCTGCTGGGATAGGCCGGGTGCGGCCGTTTGGCCTCGCGATCTCGATTTCTCCCGGCCGTCACCTGGCTCGTGCGTCGGTGAGGCTGTATCACGGGATTGATTCATGACCGGCCAGCCGAAGAATCCACTGATCGTCCAGGGTGACCGCACCGTCCTGCTGGAGGTCGATAATCCCCTTTACACCGAGGCCCGCGACGCGCTTGCGCGCTTCGCCGAGCTCGAGAAAAGCCCCGAACACATCCATACTTATCGCATCAGCCCGCTTTCGCTGTGGAACGCCGCCGCGTCGGGGATGTCCGCCGACGAGATAACCGCCGCGCTCGAACGATACAGCAAGTTCCGCGTGCCGTCGAACATCACCCGCGAGGTGTCCGAATACATCAGCCGGTATGGACTTGTGAAGCTTGTCCGTGAAAACGACGAACTGCTGCTCGTCTCGGATGATCCCGCGACTATCGCCCTGATCTGGCGCAGCCATGCGGCGAAGCCCTTCTTGATCCGCGCGGTCAACGGGCGCAGTCTTGTGGTCAAGCCGCGGTTCCGCGGACACATCAAACAGGCGCTGTTGCGGATCGGGCTGCCCGTCGAGGACCTCGCCGGGTACATCACCGGCGCTCCGCTCGATATCAACCTCGCCGAGGTGATGGGGAACGGCGCCCCGTTCGTCGTGCGCCATTACCAGCGGGATTCGTCGGAAGTCTTCCACGCGGGCGGGTCTGCGCGGGGCGGCAGCGGCGTCATCGTGCTCCCCTGCGGCGCCGGCAAGACCATCGTCGGCCTCGCCATCATGGCCCTCTGCAAGGCCGAAACTCTCATCCTCGTTACCAGCATCACCGCCGTCAACCAGTGGTATCGCGAGATACTCGACAAGACGCTGCTCACAGAAGACGACATCGGCGTGTACACGGCCCAGGAGAAGAACGACAGGCCCATTACGATCACCACCTACCAGATGCTCACATATCGCAAGCGGAAGACGTCGCAGTTCCCGCATTTCGAGCTCTTCAACCGCCGCTTCTGGGGGCTGATCATCTACGACGAGGTCCATCTGCTCCCCGCCCCCGTCTTCCGCATCACGGCCGAAATCCAGGCCTGCCGCAGACTCGGCCTGACGGCCACCCTCGTGCGTGAAGACCACAAGGAAGACGAGGTCTTCAGCCTGATCGGGCCCAAGAGATACGACGTGCCCTGGAAGGTGCTCGAAAAGCAGGGATGGATCGCCTCGGCAGAGTGCATCGAAATACGTATACCGCTGCCGCCTGAGACGAGAATGGACTACGCACTTGCCGACGGCCGGGCGAAGTTCCGAATCGCCTCGGAGAACTTCCTCAAACGCGAGATCGTCGAACGGCTGCTGCGGCATCACAGCGACGAACTCGTGCTGATCATCGGTCAATACATCAAGCAACTGAAGGCGCTGTCGAAGGATCTCGACATCCCGCTGATCACCGGTGTAACGGGCAACGCCACGCGCGAGAAACTTTACGGTGAATTCCGGCGTGGCGAAATCCGGCGGCTGATCGTCTCGAAGGTCGGCAATTTCGCCATCGACCTGCCCGACGCCAACGTGGCGATCCAGGTCTCCGGCACGTTCGGCTCGCGCCAGGAGGAGGCCCAGAGGCTGGGCCGCATACTGCGACCCAAGCGCGACAAATCCACGGCGCACTTCTACTCGCTCGTCACCCGCGACAGCGTCGAGCAGGACTTCGCCGCCAACCGCCAGTTGTTCCTCACGGAGCAGGGCTATTCATATATCATCAAGGACGCCGGCGAGGTGTGAGGGAGATCGGGTTTGCGAACGACGGGATCGACGCGCAAGTTCTAACGGGTAACGATCCATCATGAACATCGACCGCTTCCTGGGCAGCAAGGGGATTCCGGCTTTGCAGTCGATTCTGCTGCGCTGGAAGCCCCGCTCGAGGCGATCCAATTCTAAAGCATCGCTCCAGCGCTCGCTGCGCAGCGCCATGCTCGATGTCAAGCGGATCGAGCAGCATCTCGATGGCCTGCACTCACCGGAAACACTCCTCTTGCGAGCAATACTGCTCAGTCCGACTGCGTCGGTCGCATGGGACTGGCAACTGCCGCGCCGCCTCGCAGTTGACGAGCGCCGGCTCGAAGCGGCACGCGAACGCCTGACCGATGTCGGCTTCATCGGTAACATGCCGTTGAATGCATGGGAAGGCGGCAGGCAAACAATCTTCGTGCCTGATGAACTCGCCGAACGGCTCAGAAATCTGCTCGACATCGATCTGCGTCCGCCCCTGCAGGTCGTCAGCCTGAGAGGATACGTCGAGGCGCTCGAACCTGACCGACGCCGCGAACTCCTCGAACCTTTCGGCCTCGCCACTCTCGCCGACGACCTCGATCGGGTTACAAGCGAACTTCTGTGCCCCGACGCCGTCTTAGCCAGGATCGAACGGCAGGATGCCGAGTTCCGCACCATCTTTGCGGAAGTCCTTCATGAATACCAGGGCATAGCGCCGTCTGCTGCGGTCTTCCACGATAGACGCCAGGCGGCCAGGGAATGGCGCAGTCTGGCCGAAGCCGCCCTGCTCGGCACAGTGTGTGAACTACCGCTCCACGTCTTCGGCATAGACGACGCCGGACCACATCTCGTCCTTTTCCGCGAGGTGTGCGACGCGCTCAGCACACCACGGGCGGGCGACGCCACTGCCGGGCTCGAGATCGCAGCCGCCGGCGCCGACTTCCTCGTCGATATTTGCATGCTGTGCGACGAGGCCAGCGACCATCCGCTGCGCGTCACGCAGAGCGGCAAACTGTTCAAGTCCGTCGTCCGCCGCCTGCTCGGGGTTTTCGTCCAGTCCGAAACGCTTGGCCGCGATCAACGCGATCTGCTGCTGTTGAAAGTCATGATCGCCAAGGATCTCAACCTGCTCAGGCTCAATGAACGCAAGGGCCTTGCCGCAGCCAGGCACTACGCCAAGTGGGAGAAGCTGCCCATAGAAGATCGCGTGGCTGAACTCCACCGCGGCCTGATGAAGACGCGCGGCCGTCAAAGCGACAAGTCGCCGGTTATTCGGAGGCTGCTGGCCGAACTGGCGGGTATGCTCCCCGGCCAATGGTACGATGCGCTCGTGCCGGTTCGCCGCACGTTCAGCAATCTCATGCTCGATGCCAGGACGTGGCAGCAACAGCGGATGCCCGATGACGTGCCGCTACCGAAGCATGATTACGTCCACCATCACAACTTCACCGACGTCTGCCGGGCGCTCTTCCGCAGCGTTGTGCCCGATCTCCAGGCCCTGGGGCTGGTCGACGTGGCTGTCGAGCCGGAGGCCCCCGCCTGCATCCGCCTGACACCCCTGGGCGATTGCGTACTCAACGACGATCCGCTCCGGCGCTCGGCCGGTGGTGCTCCCGGCATCGGCCTGATCGTCAATCCCGACTTCGAAGTGCTCGCCATGCCCGACGGCGACATTCACCTCACTCCAGCAAGCGCGGCATGCTGCCATCTGCAGTACAGCCTGAGCCGCTTCTGCGAACGCGCGAAGTCTACGCACCAGACCCACCATTACCGGATCAGCCGCCGCAGCGTCGAGCGAGCCGTCGTCCGAGGCATGACCGCCGACGAGATGATCGATACCCTTCGCCGCAACTCGGCGGTACCGGTGCCGCAGAACGTCGAGTACTCGCTGCGAAGCTGGATCGAAGGCGTCCGCCTGGCAACCGCCCAGACCGTCTGCCTGCTCGAGGTGCCCGACGAAGACGCGATGCAGGTCGTCCTGGGTCTTCCGGCCTTCAGCCCGCTCGTCATCCGAGCGCTCTCGCCAACCGCCGTCATCATCAAGAGCATACCACGCGAGCGCACCATCCTCGAAGCGCTCCGAAAGATCGGCGTGCATCTCACCTTCCCAATGGAGGACATTGCCGGAACGGAAGACGATGGCGACGATGAATACTGGGCCGGCTGAGGTTAGCCGGGCATGACGATAGCGGGGCCTCACGAAGGTTTCACTTGACAACACCGCCTCCCACTGCCACAATGCTTGAGTAGAAGCCGTTCCCTGTCTCTGCAAAGGAGGATGTGACGATGACCAGATTAGTGCTTGTTGTATTGGCCGCAACGCTGGTATGCACCGGTTGCACGGTGCGCCAGGCGGATCTTACGATTGTCTCTTCGCGCAATGTGAACCTTGCCGGCCTGAGCAAATCACGCACGGGTGTCGAGCCGCGCGTCGAAGGCAAGGACGTCCAGCATATCGTGCTATTCTTCCCCGTGACGGGCCCGCCCAACCTCGAGGAAGCGCTCGATAACGCCCTCGACCAGGGCAAGGGCGACACGATGATGGACGCCGTGGTTTACAGCTACGGTTGGTACATCCCGTTCATCTACGGGCAGGTCGGCTGGAGAGTCAAGGGCACGGTCGTCAACTCTAACGCCGCGAAATAGCCGGCAGCGGAACGTGCGCCCGTCACTCCCGAATGAAGATGTGCTTTAATGGATGGAAGTTGCGGATGTTCGGATAGAACCCGCCGATGCGGGGCTTAACCAGCGTGTGGTTCACGTCGTAGTAGAGCGGCATCACCGGCATCTCGTCGTCGATGAGGATTCTCTCGGCCTCCTGTAACGCTCTTTCGCGTTCTTTCGGGTCGAGTGTGTTCGCGGCCCGGGCTATGAGCCTGTCGCAGCGCCGGTTGCTCCAGCCGGTGCGGTTATTGCCGTCGTATGCGGATAAGCGCTTATGCGCGCCCTGCCTCTTCTCGCGCCATGTCGTAATCGAGCTGATCGGGCGAGTTGAGATACACCCGAAAGCAGTAATCAGTAAACAGTAAACAGTGAAGAAGCAAGAAAGTCAAGACTGCCACTGACCACTGACCACTGAATACTGAATACTGATTCCAGCCCTGGTTGACGAGTTCCACGTTGATATTCAGTTCCTTCTGCCACAGTTGCCCGGCCGCGTCCACTTATCGCCGTGCGTCTCTACCGTCCTGCGATGCACGGGTGCGAGCGTGGGGAAGGAGCACAGTTCGAGAAAGAAGGGCGTCGCTGATTCGAGGCGCACGTGCAGCGTGCGGTCGTCAGTGGCTTTCACGCCGACTTCGGCGAAGTCGGTTATCGTGCCCGCATTGAACGCCCCGGCGTTCTTGACGTAGAAGAGCTGGTAAGCATAGCTGAGCGTAGGGTCGAGAGTCTCCGGTTCGTCACCGTTATTGAGGGTGAATACCTTCCCCGCCGACGGCGCCTCGCCGCAGCCTGCCGACAGCGCCGTCAGCCCGAGCCAGATAACAAGGAAGCATCGATTCGCCATAGCGACAGACTATCAGCGCGTGGGGGTGGCGTCAAGGTGGCGGGGGCGAAGCTTCAACCTACAGCGCCTCCACCGGCCCCACTACCACAGCCGCCGATCCCAGCGCCGCTGAAATGGCAAGCACCGGCAAGAAGCCCATCAGATCGACCAGCGCCCCGCCCAGACCGCCTGCCACCAGATACACCGGCATCGCAGACGTGGCAGAGATCGCAATATACAAACTGCGCGAATGCACGCCGGCGAACTCGAAAGTCATGTTGAATGTCGCCATGAACATCGCCGTGCCGGCAACTCCCGCAAGCGCATAGCACAAGCCGATCCCCACAACGGGCCAGGGCCACCACTGCAGCGTCAGGCCGGTGACCGATGCCATCGTAATGGAACCCACCGCAAACGCGAACACCATCTTGTAGCCGCGCCGGTCGGCCAAGCGGCCCAGCAGTGGTCCTGTCACCGCCATGCACACCAGCATCACCGTCGTGAACGGCCCGGTCACTGTCTGCGGTGCGATGTCGAAACCGTCTCTCGCATAGGCCGCAAAGAGCGCCGGCCCGAACAACCACGCCGGCGCCGACGCCATCTGCACCAGCACGTAACGGCGGAACAGGGCGTCCCGGCGCAGCACCGCCACGGCCTCGCCCAAGTATGCCCAGTACCCTTTCGCCCGGGGCGGCTGATCCTGGTGCAGCGGCTCGCGCGTCATAGCCACGAGCGGCAGTGTTATCACAAACGTTCCAGCACCGATCAGAAACGGCCAGCCGAAAGACGCAGGATCCGGCTGGTCGCCGTCGCCGATCATAAGTGTCACCAACCACGCAGCAAGCACGCCGACCACCACCGCAACCACCTGGCGTACCCCGTGGAACCATCCCCGGCGATCCTGCGGAACCACTCGGCTGATGAGGTCGCTCCACGCGAGTTCACAAGCGCCGGCCGTTGTCATCATCAGTATCAGCCCGCCGAACATCCCCCAGATCCCAACGGCGGGCCCGTAGCGCTCCGTGGCCAGCGCAGTCACGCCGAAGATCGCCAGCACCAGGCGTGTCGGAATGCCGTACACGACCGCTGGCCATTTGCGCGTCCGATGGCGCTGCACCAAATATGCCACAAACAGCATCGAGATCGAATAAGACGCTTGCAGCATCACAGATGCCAGCCCCACCAGAAAGTTCGACGCACCAAGTGCCTTGAGATACATCGGCATGATCGTGGCAGGCGCTACGCAAGCGAACGCGAAGATGCCGAACGCCCACTCCGTCGTGTGCAGCACGAAGTTGTAGCGGAAATGCCGCTTGGCCTCGCCCTCGAAATGCACTTCAGCCGCCGAATGGCCCACTTGAGAGGTCTCCATGAAAAACCGCCGACGCGAATTCTACCGCCGGCGGTTTGATAATCAATGGGGTGGGCCGTCAGGCAAGATGATCATCCTGACACGCCCCCCCGCTTCATCGCGCCACTCGCAGATCGCCCCAGTTGACGCTGTCCACCTTCACGTGCCACGGGCCCTTGTTGAAGCTCTTGCGCCACAGCTCATTGACGCCCGATATCGGGACGTCGCTCTCGATGGGGTCGTCATACGGGCCGATCGGAGGGGATTTGTACAGCTCCACACCGTCACCGAGGACGTAGAAGACAAGGCCCGTCGAACTCCACTGGAGCTCGGAAAGTGTGCTTTCGTCGCGGATTTCTATGCCGATGGTGGCCTTGAGCCGCTTGAAACTGCCGTTGAGATCGAAGAAGACGTCGTTGCGATAGATGCCGATCTCGACTTTCGTCGAGAGGCCCTTGCTGAACTCCTTGCCGCCCATCGTGATGGGCAACTGGAACCAGTTGAGGTCGTGGCCGGCGCGGAGGAAATCGCCCTTGGCCAGCTTGGGCACGACGTCGCTGAGGTAGACCTCATCGTCGGGGCAGTCCTCGGCGAAGAGGTGCCTGGGAAACTTGCGGGCGACGGCCTTCTCTTCGGTCTCGGGCGTCCTCGCCCAGCCGTACCGGTCGTCCACCTGCCAGCGGGCGTTGAAGTAGCCCTTCAGCAGCACCACGTCGTCGGCGGGCGGATGGCATTGCGAGCGGGCGTCGACGATCCAGTAATCGTAGTCCTTGTCGCGGAAGGCGTCGAGCTGATAGACGCCCTTCCACGTGGTGCCGGCGACTATCAGCACGTATCGCTTCGGGTTGAAGGGATTCGGATAGCACATTGCGATGCCGAGGTCGTCGCCGAGGAACTCGCGGCCGCCGAAGCGGAGCGTGTTGCCCTCGATCTTCAGTGGGAAGCCGTCGGCCCCGGCCATCAGCCGGCGGGTGACGGCGTTCTCGTCAGGGCCGCCGACGAGGATCAGGTTGACTTTCTCGATATCTGCGCCGGTCAATTCGGTGTCGAGCATGATACGCGGGCAGGCGTGCTGCCAGCTTTCCCAGTCGAGGGCCATTTTCTCGGCCTCGCGGGTAACAACCTCGCGGGTGAACTCATCCTTCGAGATCGTGCCGCAGACGAGCGCGAACGGGCCGCAGTAGACGTCATCCATCGGGCCTTCCATTTCGCGGGCCTTGCGCAGAGCGTCCGGAATCGGTGCAGTCAGCAGTTGTAGAGATTGCTCGTCGAGCTCGACGAGGATCGGCTCGTCGCTGGGGGAGGCATCTTTTGCGCGGACTTCGCCCGAATCGCTCATGGCGTATTTAAGCCCGTTCCAGGTGACGGTTATCGGCTTCTTCAACGGCGGCGAGATGTCGATCAGCTTCTTCACGGGCGTAAGGGTGATGGCTGCGACGTTTTCGGTATCGAGCCGTATCCTGCGCTTGCCGGTTATCTCGGCGTCGACCCTGGCGAACTTCATCAGGTCTTCGAATTGATCGACGGCCACCCAGTAGAGTCCGGCGGACTTGAGCCATCCGGAGCGGAGCTTGACGCGTTTGGGATTTGGATTGCGCTTGTGCTTGAGCATCCATTTGCGGCTGTCGGCCTCGTTGCCGAGTCCGCCGTGGCCCTTGTCCTTGTGTTCGTGCTATTTGACCTTACCGCCGATGCGCTTGATCCACGCCACGGCCGAACGCGAATGGCCCGCGACGACGATAGGGTCCTTCTCGCCGTGGTGCACTATGCTAGGGAGGTGGAACAGGTTGTCCATCGAATAGACCGGTGCCCTGCTGCGTTCTTCGCGGAACAACTGTTCGGGCCGCATGCGTTCGATGACCTCCGGCGCGAGCCAGCAGCGGAAGTCCGCGCGCCCGAAGTCAGGGGCGAGCGCGGCGAACTGGTCGGCCGCGCGCACGCCTATGTTCCAGGTACCGGTACCGCCCATCGAGCCGCCGGCCATATAGACGCGGTCCTCATCGACATTGTAGTGCCGTTTGATGCCTTCGATGCCGCGCATGATGTCGTCGTGCCCGATGCCCCAGTAATCGGTGTTGCCGCGCCCGAATCCGTACATGACAATCACACCCTCGCGCTCGGCGATGGCGGGCGGGCGGAATGCACTCTCCCAGTATCCGTCGAGCAGCGCGGGATTGCTCACGCTGTAGCCGTGCAGTAGCACGAGCAGCGGCATGGGAGTTTCGGGAGTGTAGCTCTTGGGCACGTAGAAGGGATACCACCTGGGCGTGTCGTCGATTTCGGACCAGTATCCACCCAGGCGCGGGCCGATCTTGTGCGAGAGCGGGTCGCGGCCGGCTTCGGCGTCCGCCAGCATCTCCAGGATGATCGCGATGCCTGGCCTGGCGAGTTCATGATCTGCCGGCTTGCGGCGGAGCGCTTCAAGCAGCCCCTCGATCGAGACGAGCGCCGGCGAACGAGCCGGGAAGAGACCTGCCGCGCGCGTTGCCAGGGAATCGAAATACTCCTCGATGTCGCCGTAATAGAACCACCCCTCTCGGCGGATTTCTGCGCCCTTGAGGCCGCTGGCACGTGCGACGATCGTGAGTATTCCGGGCTCGCGCTTTCGCAGGTCGACATCGACCGTCTTCGTCGCTGCGGCATCAACGCGCCCGATACCGTCGATCTCGAAGGAGACCGGCGGCAGTTCGCTCATCAGCTTGAAGCGGTCGTCGCCCATTCGCAGCCGCAGGATGTCATTCGCTACGTCTGCGGCGTCTACCGTCAGTACCATGCCCTTGCTGAAGTACTCCGGATCGCGGAATAGCAGCTTGGCCGATGTGACATGGAACGCGAAGCCCCATCCACCGCGGTTGTTGCCGATCTTCAACAATATCCGCTTGATGCCGCGATTCAGATGTGCCTTGAAGAAATCGTTGTCAACCCTCAGGCCACGGGCGCCGCGAAAACAGTGGACCTCTTCGCCGTTGATGAAAACTTTTCCCGCGTCATCCGAGCCGAAGCCGACGATGACATCCAGATCGCGTTTGGCGTATAGCTCGGCGTACGCGTAGCCGATGCAGTTCTGGTTGGGAGTGCAATGCGGCAGAAGATTGAAGGTTTTGCCATCGACGTCAACGCGCTTCCAGCAAGCGACGGCGCCGCCGAGTCCGACGTGCCGCATGCCGAGCGCCGGCCGGGTGTCGTGCTCGCCGCCGGCGGCGGCAAGGTAGTCGACGTCGAGGTCATTCGAGGCATACTCAAAAGGCCCGCAGACGAGCCACGACTTGATGAAGTAATCGCGCGTTCGCTTGTGTACCGCCCGCGGCGCTCCCGTTTCCGAAACAGTTAATCCGCGAGCATCCTGCCGCACGGAGAACGGGCCGCGGCAAGACGCACCCAGAAGAACCGCAAGGCACAGCAACTGCGTAACGTATCGTCTCAATGTCAGTCCTCGGATGAACGGTTGAGGACATCATTCGGCTGAGATGTCGTTATTATTAGTCTTTGGGTTGATAAAGCAAGTTCGCAGAGCCACTTGGGCATGACCCCAGATCGTGGGGTATGCTGGCCAACCGTGCTCCAGAGGCAATGGATGTTTCCAACCCTAATCGCATGCAAGCTAATTCCTGGCCGCGTAGCGGCCAAGGGATAGAGCCTGGGGCTTTCAGCCCCAGGAATCCGACAGTATAATAGCTGTGCCCTGAAGGGGCACGGTCAGTATTCATTTCCTGCGCCCCTTCAGGGCGGATTCAGTCTTGTCATCCTCAACCTGGGGCTCGAAGCCCCCGGCTGTACGCCCCCCGGCTCTCAGCGGCTTCGCAGCGAAGAGACGAGGCTTCTCCCGGGCGTACCGGACGCTGAAGCGCACACTCGCGGCGCATAAGATACCCCATTAGTTGGGGGCATACTCGCGCCACTTACTAACCGGAGCAATATAGACTGAACATGCTCTGCGAGCAGAATGCTGTTTTCATGTCATTCTGCCTGCCCGCCTGCCGATTCCCGAACAGACTCACGCCAGGTCCGTCTTCTTCACCTTGCCCGAGGGCGTGCGGGGCAGCTCATCCACGCACTCTATCACGTGCGGCGACTGATAGCTCGCCAGACGCTCCCAGCAGAATGCCTTAACCTCCTGCGCGGTCAGCTCCTCGCCGGGCTTCACGACTATCACGGCCTTGACCAGCTCGCCCAGGTATGTCAGCATCCCTTTCGCCGGCACACCCACCACCGCCGCCTCGCGTATCTTGTCGTGCATGAACAGCACCTGCTCGACCTCGACCGCGTAGACGTTCTCGCCGCCGACGATGATCATGTCCTTCTTGCGCCCCCGGAGGAAGGCGTACCCGTCCTCGTCGATCATCGCATAGTCGCCGGTGCGGAACCAGCCGTCGTCGGTGATCGATTCATCGAGCAGTCCGGGCCGTTTCCAGTAGCCGTCGATAACGTTCTCTTTTCTGAAGCAGAGCTCGCCGACCTCTCCGGGCGCCGGCTCGCCGCCCGTCTCGTCGATCACTTTCATTCCGATATCCGGCAGTGCCTTGCCGACCGATTCGGCGTGGCTGATCGCGTCGCAAGTCGCCAGCACGTTCGTGATAGAGATCGTCTCGGTCAGGCCGAAGAAATTGTGCATCATCACGCCGGGCAACCTGTCGACGAGCTTGGGGATAGTCGCCGGCGGCATAGGCGAGCCGTAATACGCGACCAGGCGGAGCGTCGAGAGATCGTAATTGTCGAAGTCGCGCATCGTCACGAAGAAATACATCAGCGTCGGCACGCCCAGGAACGTCGTCACGCGGCGTCTCTCGATGGTCTTCGCCAGCGCCGTCACGTCCGGCCTCGGCTCGATAGCCACGGTCGAGCCCAGATACGCCGCCGCGGTGATGATGCTGTTCCGCCCGGGGGAATGGAACAGCGGCACGACGAGCATATGCACGTCCTCGTGGCGGAAACTGTGCGAGATGATCGTATTGCGGATGTTGTAGATCAGGGTGGCGTGGTTGAGCATCGGCCCCTTCGGAGTGCCGGTCGTGCCGGACGTGTAGACGATCACGGCGAGGTCGTCTTCATCGACGTCGGGCGACGGAGCCTGCGGCGCATCGGCGGCGATCAACTCGTCGAAGCTGCGAGCTCCTTCGCGGTCGAAGCCGATCGATATCCAATGCGCGACGCCCCGCAGGTCGGCGGCGACGGGCTCGAGGGCATCCATCACGTCGGCGTGCACCAGCAGAATGGCCGCGTCGGAGTCGTCGATGACGAACTTCATCACTTCCCGCCTCAGCCGATGGTTCACCGGCACGCGCACCGAGCCGCACCCGCCAACCGCCCAGTACGCGACGAGGA
>JAUWKK010000046.1 GCA_030614245.1 Planctomycetota bacterium
AGCCTGAAGCTGGAGGAGCTCGGCATTCCCGTGGCGAAGACCCTCGGTTTCGGCGAGAGCCGCCGCGCCGGCGCACTGCTGCACCAGGCCGTCTCGGTCTCTGAAGAACTGCCCGACGTCGAGCCGCTCGCCCTTGCTATGACCGATCCCGTCCGGCACGACGGCCTCGTTGATGCTCTCATACAACTCGTCCTCGATATGCACGAGAGCGGCGTCGATCACAGCGACCTGCACGGCGGAAACCTGCTCGCAACCGTGGATGGAAAGATCGTCGTGATCGATCTGCACGCGGTCAGGTTGCGGTCCCGCCTGAGCCGGCGCCGGAGGACATCGGCGCTGGGCCAGTTGTTGTGGTCGTTGGGCGCATCGATAGACGCAGCCGGGCGCGCGCGGTTCGTGCAGCGCTACGCCGGCGAACTGGGCTTGTATTCCCACGATGCCGACCAGCTTCTCGATCGCGTCGAGCGATGGATCACCCGGTACGAATCCCGCAGGTTCAAGAGCCGCACCCGCCGCTGTATCGTCAACAGCTCGCGCTTTTGTATCGACAAGCCGCCCGGTGAGCGCATCCATCGCCGCAGAGATATTTCCGCTCGCGAGGTCTCCGAACTGATAACGGCACATCGCGAGGCGGTCAAGGCCGGGACCAGCGCTGTCTTGAAGAAAGACCGGCGCTCATCCCTGACGCGGCAGAAGCTCGGGGGCGAGGACGTTTGCGTGAAGGAGTTCACATCCCGAGGGCCCCGAGATCGGCTGGTGATGCGGCTGTGGCGCAGCCGCGGCAAGCTCGCGTGGATCGCCGCGAACGGCCTGATCGCTCGCGGAGTGCCGACGCCCGAGCCGCTCGCAATGCTGGACAACCTGCGGACCGGCGACAGCTTCGTCATCACCCGCTTCATCGAAAGTGCAACACCCCTCGATGCCTGGGTGGCGGGGCCCGGAGTTGCCTGCCCACCGAGATTCCGGCGCGAACTAGTCGATAAGCTCGCCGACGTCGTTCGCACCCTGCACGAGACGGGAGTGTACGCCGAAGACCTCTCGGCGAAGAACGTCATCATTCGCCGCATGGGTGACGCCTGGCAGGCGCACATTGTGGACGTGGATAACACGCACCTCTGGCGGAAGCTGACCCGGCGGCGGCGCTTGTGGAACCTCGCTCAACTGAACGACATTCCCACCGGCGTGACTCCGGCGGAGAGGCTGCGCTTCTTCTACGCTTACGCCGGCTACGGAAGTCGGGTATTGCGTCGGCAGGATGCAAAGGTTATCATGACGCTTTCGCGCGAGCGCCACGACCGCTGGCGGCGGAAACTGGACAAGGCACCGACAGAGGCGCCAAGTTGAAGAGAATGAATCGAATCGCGGACGACGTCAAGCTGGGCGAGAACGTCAAGATTTACGATTTCGTCAATCTCTATGGCTGCGAGATCGGCGACGGGACGATGATCGGGCCGTTCGTCGAGATACAGCGGAACGCAAAGGTCGGCCGCAATTGCCGCATACAGAGCCATTCGTTCATCTGCGAGGCTGTCACGATAGAAGACGACGTCTTCATCGGCCACGGGGTGATGTTCACCAACGACCGGCATCCGAGGGCGAACGTGCACAGTGGGTTCACCCCGACGCTGGTGAAGGCGGGAGCGTCTATCGGCTCCAATGCGACGCTGCTTTGCGGGATTACCATCGGCGAAAAGACGATGATAGGCGCCGGAAGCGTCGTTACGAAAGACGTGCTGCCTAATACAATCGTTGCCGGCGTTCCCGCACTTGTGATGAGAGAAACCCACGAGCGAGCCGGAGGGTGACTGTGTAAACTCGTGTGCCAAGGCTGGCTTGCCCAGCCGTGCTTTCCGCGGAAGGCCCGCGTAGGGAGTAGGAGCACGACCAAGAGCGCCAGGACGACGAAGACGGGCAATATGAACAGCCGTGAAGATATCGCGGGTTACTGGAAGACGAAAGCGGAGCAGTTCGGTGACGATCCGACTGCGACGATTCGCGATTTCAACTTCTTTTACCTCGAGATAGACACGATCTGCGAGAGGTATCTGCTGCCCGAAGACCGCGTGCTCGATGTTGGATGCGGCAGCGGGTACGCGACGACCGAGTTCGCCAAGCGCGTCAGGAGTATCGTCGGTATCGACGCGTGCGTGCGTTTCATCAAGGCCGCCCAGAAAGCCCAGCTGACGGGCGAGGTCCGCAACGTCGAGTTCCAGACTGCCGACGCCCTCAAGCTGCCATTCAACGGCGGCAAGTTCGACGTCGTCATCAGCCAGCGCACCTTGATAAACCTGCCGACGCGAGCCGACCAAGCCGCGGCAGTCGAGGAAATCAGACGCGTGCTGCGCCCAGGCGGCAAGTACATCATGTGCGAAGTAACACAGCAGGGGCACGGCCGATGCAACGCTTTCCGCAACAAGTTCGGCCTCAATAACCTCAAGGTCCATTGGCACAATCTCTATCTCGACGAGGACAATCTGCCGACCGACGCAGACAGTTGGGAGCTTATTGACCACATCCAGTTCGGTATGTATGAGATAATCTCGCGGGTAGTCCATCCGCTGCTCGTCGCGCCGGAGAAGCCGCGGTTCGACAACAAGATAAACGACATCAGCCGGCGGGTAAGCGCCGAGTTTCTCCATCTCGACGTACCCAGCCCGCGGCACGTGTACGTGTTTGCGAAGAGGTGACGCATATGCCCGTTCCGTTTCTTGACCTGAAAGCGCAGCACCGCGAGCTGCGCGATGAGCTGATGCAAGTGATCGGCGAGTCGCTCGACAATGCGCAGTTCATCCTGGGGCCGCAGGTTGAGGCCTTCGAGAATGAGTTCGCCGAATTCTGCGGCGCCGATCATGCGGTCGCGGTCAATTCGGGCACGTCGGCGCTGCACCTGGCACTGCTCGGCTGCGGGATCGGCGAAGGCGACGAGGTCATCACGGTCGCCAACACGTTCGTCGCCACAATCGAGCCGATCCTGTATGTCGGCGCACGGCCGGTCTTTGTCGATATCGATCCGCACAGTTATAATATCGATATCAGCCGCATCGAGGATGCCATCACGCCGAGGACGAAGGCGATCCTGCCGGTTCACCTCTACGGCCAGCCTACCGTTATGCAGCCGGTGATGGAGATCGCCCGCCGCCATGGGCTCGCGGTGATCGAGGATGCCTGCCAGGCGCACGGAGCCGAGATTGATGGCCGCCGGGCGGGCTCGGTGGGGAACGTCGGATGCTTCAGCTTCTATCCCGGAAAGAACCTCGGGGCCTGCGGCGAAGCCGGAATGGCCGTCACGAGCAACAGCGAGATCGCCACGAAGATGCGCAGCCTGCGAGACCACGGCCAGACCAGGAAGCACTGCCACGATGATATCGGCTTCAATTATCGCATGGCCGGCATTCAGGGCGCCATCCTGCGCGTAAAGCTGCGGCACCTGCCCGAATGGACGCAGGCACGCCGCCGAGTGGCGGGTATCTATCGCGAATTGCTGTCCGAATCCGACGTCGTGCGGCCCGCCGAATCCGAAGACGTGCGGCACGTATATCACCTCTACGTCGTCAGGACACCGCGCCGCGACGCGCTCATGCAGCACCTCAAGGAGAACGGCATCTCCTGCGGCCTGCATTATCCCGTGCCGGTACACCTGCAGAAGGGCTATCGCGGCTTGAACTGCGGCCACGGTTCGCTCACCGAAACCGAACGGCACGCCATGGAAGTCCTATCGCTGCCGGTCTATCCCGAAATGCCCGTCGAAGCCGTCAAGGAGGTCGCACAACAGACCTGTTCTTTCAAACCGTGAGGGCTTTGGCACCGACGTCAAACTCCACCAGATCGAAGATCAAGATCGAAAACCACAATGACTCTCAGCATATCCGTCGTTCTGCCGGCATACAATGAAGAGGACAATCTCGAGAAGGTCGTCTCGGCCGCGGTCGCGATTCTCCGCGACCTCTCCGCCGAAGGGCTGATCTCAGACTGCTTCGAGGTGCTCATCTGCGACGACGGGAGCACGGATGAGACCGGCACCATTGCCGACGAGCTCTCGACGCTCGATTCCCACGTCCGCGCGATCCACCACGAGACCAACCGGGGCTGGGGCGGGGCGCTCCGAACTCTCTTCGACAACGCCATCTGCGACTGGATATTCCTGGCTCCCGCCGACAACCAGCAGGATATGAGCGAACTGCGGCTGTTCGTGGATGCAATGGAAGGCTTCGATATCGTGGCCGGTTACAGGATAAAGCGCGTCGATCCGTGGATGCGCAGGCTCACGGGCGAGGTTCGCAGGCGGCTGATCTGCCGAATGTTCGGCCTGAACCTGCGCGACCTCACGTGGTGCAAGCTGTTCCGGCGGGAGGTCTTCGATGAGATCGAACTCGACGCGACGAGCGCTTTCATCGACGACGAGATATTGATACGGGCGAGCAAGAAGGGCTTCGCCATCACCGAGACAGGCGTGCATCATCATCCGCGCACAGCCGGGGTGCCCACCGGCAACAACCCGATCGTGATGCTCCGCGCCTTCCGCGATCTTCTGCTGCTGTGGAACAAGCTCCGCAGCGAACCGACACAGCCCATGCGGGAACGACTCCAAGCCCCAGGCGGGCAATAGACAACGAAAGGACGAAACATTGACAAGAGTAACAATGCTGGGCGCGGGCAGCTTCTTCACGGCTGGGTTGGCGCGCGATATCATGCTCATTCCCGGCCAGGACCGCGGCGAAATTCGATTGGTCGATATAGACAAGAAGCGTCTCGATATCAGCGTAAACCTTGTGAAAGCGCTCTCTGATAAGCTCACGAACGGCAAATGGAAGGTGATCGGCACCACCCAGCGAAAGAAGGTACTCAAGGGCACCGACTATCTCATAAACTTCATCGAAGTCTCCGGCGTGCAATGCGTTCGGCATGACAACGACATCCCGCTGAAATACGGTATTGACCAGTGCATAGGCGACACGATCGGCCCGGGCGGCATCTTCAAGGCCCTGCGCACCGTCCCGTCGTGGCTCGGTATCCTGCGAGATATCGAAGAAATATGCCCGAACGCTCTCGTGATGAACTACACCAATCCGATGAGCATTATGACCCTCGCAGCGGCGCGTTCGACGAGCGCGCAGGTTGTCGGCCTCTGCCATTCGGTGCAGGGTACCTCGCGGCAGATGGCTAAGATCGCCGGTGTGCCCTTCGAAGAGATGGCCTGGCGCTGCGGCGGCATCAACCACCTCGCGTGGCTCACCGAGCTCAAGCACAAGGGCCGCGACCTCTACCCGAAAATCTTCAAGCGCGCTCGAACCGAGAAAGAAGTCTATGAAGCCGATCCGGTCAGGTTCGAGATGATGTTCCACTTCGGAGCGTTCACCACCGAATCGAGCGGGCATCTGTCGGAATACGTGCCATATTTCCGCAAGCGAAAGGACCTGCTGAAGAAGTACTGCCGGGACGGATATCGCGGCGGCTCGGGCTTCTATGCGGATTGCTGGCCCAAGTGGCGAAAAGACTGCGACAGGCGCCGCAACGAACTGGCGAAAGACATCACTAAGATGTCGCTCGAGCGCGGCGTCGAATATGCCAGCGAGATCATCGAGGGGCACAGATTCAACCGGATGAAGACAATCTACGGCAGCGTCTCCAACACCGGCCTGATCCCCAACCTGCCGTCGAGCGGCGTCGTCGAGGTCGCTGTACTGGTGGACAATACGGGCTTCAATCCGTGCTATTTCGGGGCGCTCCCGCCGCAGATGGCCGCACTGTGCGCGAGCCACATGTATGTATATGAATGCGTCGTTGAAGGCCTGATGAACGAGGATCGGGAGGCGATCTATCACGCCATGACAATCGATCCGCTCAGCGCGTCCGTCTGCTCGCCGGCCGAGATCAGGCAGATGACCGACGAACTCATCTGGGCCGAGCGGGAGTTCATCCCCAAGTTCATGAGCAAGGGAATAAAGCGTCCGAAGCCCTCGAAGCGGCGGCGGCCGAGGATAGGCGCGTAGCACACGCCCGCAGCACGCGCGCCACTATCGCCATGACGGGAACCGTCGTGCCGTGCCATTATCCACGGTCATTTCGGCTTCGACGGCTTTTCCATGTACGCATCCCACACGGGCTTGCGGACGTAGAGCAGCAGGAGCACCTGCGGGCGCTGGCCGTAGAAGGCGAACATGAACTCGTCCTCTATCCGGCTGATGTTGAACTTTTCCTTGAGCACGTGTTCGAGCTGCGGTTGGGCTTCGGTGGATGCGACTATGACGGGAGCGTCGAGATTCGGCGGGAGTTCTTCAGCCCCGACGATTGCGGGCTGGTGGGGATCGAGCCAGTAGCCGACATGTTTCATCCGGCGCAGATAGAACGGCAGCGGCCAGGAGTCCTGCGCGATGACTGTGACGAACATGCTGCTGCCGTCGGCATGCACTTGGGCGATGTCCTCGATGCGCTTGGCCAGGCGGACGGCATCGCCGACGGTGTGAACGTATGCGTAGGGATTGCGCTGATCGGCGCAGAACTTGCGGCCGATCGTGCGGCAGGCCTGGCCGTAAAGCTGGCAGGCCGCGGCGGCAATAAGCAGGCTGGCGATGATCTTGGCGGGCTTCGTCGGGACGATTCGCACGAGCGCAACGGCCCCCACGCCCGCCAGCAGGATCATTCCGTGCAGGAACCCGAGCATGCACCAGGGGGTCTTGTAGGGGATGATGGAATAGCCGGCGGTCATCAGCAGCGTGTAGACGGCGAGGAAACGTGTGAGAGGGAGGCTGTCTTTCGATACACCTCGGCCGACGATTGCCGCGAAGAAGCCGACGGCGGCAAGCGCGAGAATCAACCCCTCGCTCCACCACGGCCCCGCCCTGACGTGATGATACGCCAGCAGCTTGAGGTAATGATACCACGGGTGATTATGCATGCCGGTCGAGCGCTCGGCATTGCCGACGTATGTGAGGATCGAATCGAGCGGACCCCTGGCGTGCGTGAAGAACGAAGTGAAGAAAGCCACCGAGATTGCGAGACCTACTCCCACTGCTGCAACTATATGCCAGGGCTTGAGATACGCACGGATGGGCGGAGGCGAATCCATGCGCCGGCGCTCGAGAAAGATGGTGGCGGCCAACGCGGCACCCATTGCTGCGAATGCCAGGATGCAGGTCTCTTTGGTGGCGTGCATCAGCCCCAGTGCGGCGCCTGTTGCGATGGCCCAGCCGATGCGCCTCGTTCGGATGTATCGCCAGCCCGCGCCGATTGCCGCGAACGTGAAGAAGACCAGCAGCATCTCCTGGATGTAATAGCGGCTGTAGTAAACCATTGCCGGCGAGATGGCGGTCAGGATTCCGGCGCAAACGGCGGCGGGCCGTCCGATACCGTCGCTCACCAGCAGGAGCAGCAGCACGACGCCCACGCCGAAGATGACGGGCACGATTCGGAACGTGAACTCGCTCGAACCTGCGAAGGTGCCGTCGGAAGTCAGCCATGCCGACGGGAGCGTCAGGTAGTAGAGAGTGGGGCCGTGGTGATCGTGCGGGTCGTAGCGGTAAATGCCCTGGTCGAGGAGCAAGCCGCACTTATAGGCCTGGTTGGCCTCATCACAGTGGAAGGGTTTCAGGTCGAGAGGTGCGCCCTCGTATTCGAGACTCGAGGGCTTCTTGCGGGAAGAGCGGACCCTGATCATCATCCCGCAGCGGAACATAAGCGCTCCGCAGGCCACGGCGATGATGAGCACGCAGAAAACCAGCGAGCGTTTCATTTCGCGGGCCTGCCCCAGACTTCCACCTCGACCATGTGGTTCATGTCGTCGGAGGTATTGCCCTTGCTGTAACAGCGGACGTATCGAGCCTTCTCGCTCTTCCCGTCGATGAGCCGGCCCTCGAATGTGTCGTAGTACTCCCAATCCTTGCCGACGCCGAGACCGGCCGAGTTGTCGAAGTCGTTGTTGAAGAGCGTCCGGACGTTGTTGATGAAGTCAGGATCGTCGGCAACCTGGACTATGACGTCGTGATAGACGCGAGCCTCGGCGTGATAGTGCCAGATGAGTACCGCGTGTATGACGCAGTTCTGCTTGAGATCGACCTGGACATGCTGCAAGCCGGGGCCGAACTCTATGTAGCTGTCGTCGGTTCCTTCCTTGTCGCCGTCGGTCGTCTGCTCGATATCGCCGATGATGGGATCTTCATCGCTTGCGGTGACCGCCTTGTCGCGTGAAAGGACTGCGCTTCCTTCCGGTGCGTTGAAAGCCGGGCGCGGATGCTTTTCTTTCCTGACCTTCACGTTCGGCGGAATCTTCTTGGGCGTGCCTCGGAACATCGGCTTAGGAAGTTCGATGGGCAGCGGCACAAGCTTCTGCTTCTTGTCGCTGTCAGTTCCCTTGGCGGCACACTTGCCGCAATTGGCCCGCAGAATCGGCGCCGCTGCCAGCATGAATACCACTGCGCCGGCAATCAGAAACATCACTCTTCTCTTCATCTCCTCACTCCTGTTCTCCGGTTAGTCCATTTGAGCGTTTTCCAAAGCCGTATTCGGCCTGTCTGCTGTCTCCTAGTTACGGTCAATGCTGAACCGCAGGCCGTCGAGCGGCTTGCCGTCCGGGGTGCGTATCTTCGCACATGCAGCCCACTGGCCGCTGCCCTGCGTGATCTTCATCAGGACCCTGTTCCAGCCTTGATTGAGCGTCGCGTTCACCTTGTCCTGCCCGGGTGATACTCCGCGGGCGATATTCCTGGCGTGAATGACCTTGCCGTTGAGCCAGACCTTGATGCCGTCGTCGCTGCCGAGTTCGAAGCGGACGCTCTGCTTCTTCGGTGACCAGACGTTCGTTCGCAGGTATGCGGCGCGATTGTCACCCCCGATGGCTTTGTCCAGCGCAATCAGCCATGGCTTGCCGGGCTCGAGTCCCATCTTCATGACCTGCCAGGCGACGCCCTTTGCATCGGGTTTCTCGGGCGGGAATGCCTGGTCGAAGACGTTCGCTCCGGTGTAAGGCCCGGAGACCTCCCACGCGGTGATGAAGTCGCCGAACTTGCCGATGAGGGCGAGCGTCTGCGCGGCTTCCGTCTTCACGCGGTCGTCTTTCGTAATCTTGAGGGCTTTCTGGAGCGCGGCCCTGGCGTCGTCGGGATATGCGGCACAGATCGCACTCGCAATCCTCACGGCGGCAGCGGCGGCTTCGGCCTTCAGATCCTTATCGTCCATGCATTTCGCCGCCAGTTTCATTGCACCGATGTTGTCTACCGTCGCCATTCCCGAGAGGACCATCTTCCTGTCCTCGGGGCGGACGGCGGCCGCCATACCGGCTTCGTAGAGCTTCAGCATCTCGTCGGGCGGCTTCCCGGTGACGAGAGCTGCGACGCGCACGTAGGCCCGAAGCGCCAGCACTCGGTGCGTCTCGCTCTCGGCGGTCTTGGCGATTGCTATAAGATCCTCGGCCGTGCGCCCGTCGTCCCACTTGGTCATCGCGCGGATGGCTGCATCCCGTATGTCGGGATTGGCGTCCTTCACGCCGGCCCTGAGGGCGACGAGGGCCCTATCGCCTTGAATACTACCCAGTACACTCAGCAGCGAGCACCTTGCGGGCACGGCGGCCCCCTTCATCGCATCGACGACAGGCATGCACCGGCGGTCACGGTCTTCGATCCGCTTGCAGACGGCAGTGACGGCCCTTTCTGCATGGCTGCGGTCAGTCTTCGTCTCAACAAGCAGCTTGACAACGAGCGGGAGAGACTTCTCGTCGGCAATCCGGCCCAGTGCCTTGCAGGCAGCCGAGCGAACCTTGCGATCTTCATCAGTCGCATACTTGATGAACGTCGGGATGACGGCCACCGAGCGGCGATTGACGAGGCCATTGATGAGTGCAACCCGCCCGGCGGCATCCGCACCTGCCAGAGACGCGACCATTGCGTCTGTGACCTTCCTGCCGGGGATGCGGTCGATGGCGCTCATTATGGCTTTGCTCTCGGCGCGGCTCTTAGCTTTGAGCAGTGCCGAGACGAGAGCCTCGGCGGCATTTTCGTTGCGAAGCTTCGCCATAGCGTCATAGGCGGCGATTCGGACGTCTTCGCTGCTGTCCTGGGAAGCGGCAATGAAGGCGGTAAGCGTGCTCTGGTCGACTCTCTGGGAGAGCGCCCTCAACATCATGGCCTTGGCCTCGGGCGCGGCGGTCTTCAGTCTGGCTGAGATAGCAGCGGTTACGGCCCCGGCCGGGAGCATGCCGAGAGCAGCGACGCCGGCGCCGCGCACTTTCGGGTTCTCGTCCGCTACGGCATCGAGGATCGTGTGCATTTCGTTGATGCCACCGGCCTCGGCGGCGCCGATGATTGCGGCGCACCTGTAATGCTCGTCGGCCTTGAAGAGCTTGTGGTAAATGGCCAGTGCCGTTTGCTTATCACCCTTACGGACGAGCTCTTCTGCGAGCGAGAGATATGAATTGGTCGCGACGGTCCTGGCGCGTTCGGAGCCTTTGGCCATGGCTTCGGCGATGACTACGGCGGCCTTCTTGTCTCCGACTCGGGCCAGGGCCTCGATGGCGGCATTGCGGACGTTCTCGTCGTTGCCTCGGGCGAGCTTGATGATATCATTGGCGCTTGCAGCGTCCTGGCGATAGCCGAGCGCATTGATGAGGGCGATCTGCCAGTCGGGTTCAGTGGCCCTGCGAAGTGCAGCGCGCAGCTTTGCGGAGACCTTGGCCGATGCGTTGGCCTGCAATGCGCAGCGTGCTCGCTCGCGGACGAGTTTATCCTTGTCGTTCATTAGGTCGGCAAGGCGCTCGACCACCTCGTTGCGTCCGATGAGCTCGATCTGCTGTATGAGCACGATGCGGGCGGGCCTGGGCATTGCGGTGTCTGCGAGCTTTGCCGCGATGACGATGCATACGGCCGAGCGCTCGGCGGACGCACCAGGGCGGCCGGCGCGGCGGCATATCTGCTCGAGAGTGTAATGAGCCTTCTTCCGCTCGCTCGGGTTGCTGCCGCGGAGCTTCGCCAGGAGCGAGTCCACAACCTTGCCGTAAGCGGCTTCGAGTTGTGCCGAGGTGCGCTCAGGCGATTTTGCTTCGCCCTTGAATTCCTTGATGAGCTGGTCGATATTCCGCTCGGCAGCCTGAACGCACAGCGCACTTGACGTTGCCAGTACCAGAGCCAGAACGCCTAATCTGCGCGAACTCATTCACATCTCCTTCTGCTGAAGTCCGACCGAATCCGCATTCGGTGGACACTACTCAGGCTGTGGGGCAGGCTTTCAGCCCTCCGAAGGCGGGCGGGCCTGCCAATTCATGTGCAGCCCGGAAGGGATGCTCGACACTTCTCGTGTCCATCAAAAGACCGCCTGCGTTACTATATTGAATTATCGCACTACGCCGGGTCGAAGTCAACCGGACAGCGTCTGCTGGCAGTGTAAAAGACTGTAAGATAGAGCATGTAGTGAGCACCCTGGGTGGTCAGATTACACATAAATACAACATCGGCCCACTACAGTGGTTGAACTTACAGGCGCGTGCTGCTATGATGTGCCTGATCTCAGTAGACCTCAGACTTCAGACCTCAGACATCAGGCAGAACGAGCGACCCGCATGCCTGAAGCCTGTAGCCTTCCGTGATGTATCAGAGATGGTATTCGCCGAACGGCAACCGATCGGAATGAATAAGGAGACAAACGATGATGGGTATTCAGACTGACGACGTATCTCGGCGGGCTTTTTTGAAGTCGGCATCCGCTGCTGCAGCGGCAACGAGTGCTCTTGGGTATTTTGCGACTGCTGGAGCGGCAGAGGCCGGTGTGCTGAAGATCGGGCTGGTCGGCTGCGGCGGCCGGGGGAACGGAGCACTGAACGACTGCGTGAGATCGGCACCTAATGTCAAGATCACCGCGCTGGCGGACCTCTTCCCGGACCGCCTTGAATCCAGCCGCAAGAGGCACAATGTCCCCAAGGAGAAATGCTTCGTGGGCTGGGATGCCTACAAGAAGCTGATCGCGACGGACGTCGATATCGTGCTGTTGGTCACTCCGCCTCACTTCCGGCCGGTGCATCTCCGCGCTTGTGTCGATGCCGGCAAGCACGTGTTCATGGAGAAGCCGGTATGCGTGGACCCGTGGGGCTAT
>JAUWKK010000106.1 GCA_030614245.1 Planctomycetota bacterium
CCCCGCTCGTCTGCTGAAGTACCGTTTCGATGAAGAGCGAATCAGGCAGGTGGCCGCAACGAAGTGGTGGAAGAAGGACATAGACGAGCTGGCGAAGGACCACCCCGAGCTGTTCCTCGGGCCGCCGGCGGGGCGTTGAGCCGCAGGCAGAGCAAACGAGAAAGGGCGAAGATGGAATGATCCGGAGACTCAAGCGGGTAGCGAAGGGATGCATTCGTCTTATTCTCAAGTCGCTTCGTGATTTCGTGTACACACGCATCCTGTCGCCTTCGTTCCGATCAGAAGTGACGTTCTTCGAAAGGTTGCGAAGGGCAGATTACCACGATGCGAAGTTCCTGGAACAGCAGCTCAGAAGCAGGGCCCATCAAATCGACAAGATGTTGACGCTTGACACAATCGGGCGGAGGGAGAAGTCGGCCGCTGGTATTTATGAGATCATCGACAGGCTTGAATCGGGGGGAATAACGGACTCAGCGACGGTTGTCTGGGCAAAAGAGGTGATGGAATCTTACGAGCGGTTGACCGGATCGATGGAACACGAGTCAGTAAGAAGTAACCAGTTATCAATGAGAAGCGAAGAACACCGGCCACTGAATCCGGATGCACTTGCAGAGCTGATGAGAACGAGAAGAAGTATCCGATCGTATCACGAGGAAAAGATCTCCTCTGAGTTGATACGCGAGATAATGCGAATGGGCTTGTGGGCGCCAAGCGGGTGCAATCGTCAGAATACGGAGTATCTTGTTCTTGAAGGAGCCGACGACATTCGGTTCTGCCAGCGAATCGCAGGCGAAGGACACAAGTTCCCAACTGAGGGTTCTTTTGCTCTGGTAGTATTGATGGATTGCAGATCGTATGCACTGCCGTCGCAGCGGCACATGGCCTACCTGGAAGGTGGAGCTGCGATTCAGAATATGCTCCTTTACGCGCATTCGCTGGGAATTGGCTCGATTTGGCTCAACTGGGCGGGGCTTGAAGAGAAGAACAACCCGCTTCGGCGGCGATATGGCCTACCCGACTGGCTGTTGCCGGTTGGGATGGTTGTTTTTGGCCGTACAAAGCGCAAGCCTTTGCACATCCCGTGGCGGAAGAATTTGAGAGGCTCAGTTCATTATCCAAAGGCTGACGGTAGGGGCGGTTCGCGAACCGCCCCTACAGGGCTGCGTCAAGGGTCGGATCCACCCGTTGTGTCACCTGTGGAGACGCCCACGGTATGCATACTGGGGGGGCCTTTCAACGTCCGCAATCTCGGAGTATCCGCCCTGGGTGCTGCGGCTGTCAAGGGGGTCCTCCAGGCATTTCCCAACGCCCATGTCATCCTCGCGGGCTACGAAGTACTGGACACGATTGACGTCGGCATTGGAGAGCGCAACATTACCGTCGAGTCGATGTGCATTCACCTTTCTGACAGGTTGCGCGAGCGTTACGGCACGCGGCACCTCAAGGCGCTGGCCCGGCTCGTGAAGCGGCTTCCCGCCTGGCCGGCACGCTGCCTGTTGCGAGCCAGCCGCACCCTCGAGCAGTTGATGCGCACCGACTTGGTGCTGGACGTCTCGGGAGGCGATTCGTTCACCGACATCTACGGTGAGAGCGTATTCGAGGCGCAGATATCTTTCAAGCAGTTCATTGTTGAGATGGGGATCCCGTTGGTGCTGCTCCCGCAGACGTTCGGCCCCTTCAGGCATGACACGTCTGTCAAGGCAGTGAAGGACGTGATCGACTCCAGCATTCTGGCTGCCACTAGGGATTCATCGGGGATACAGGAACTCAGAGCGCTATTCCCCGGCAGCGTCAAGGACCATATTGTGGCGTGCCCCGATATGGGATTCGCGCTCGATCCCGTCCCCGTCGAAGCCGATCGGGAACTTTTCCTCCAACGCCGTTCGCCGCGCGACTCGCTGATCGGGCTGAACATCAGCGGCATGCTGTATTCGGGCAAGAAGGATTTCGGGCTGAAGGATGACTACAAGCGGCTGACCTTCGCCATCGCCGAGTGGGCGCTCTCGATGCCGGAGGCGCGCCTGCTGCTCGTTCCGCACGTCATCGCAAGCGAGGCGCCGGGCGATGATCCATCCACCCCGCTCCCGGAGTGGGAAACGTCCGACACTACCGCCTGCTTACTGGCAGCTTCTGAACTTGAACGTGGGGCAGGCTTTCAGCCTGCCAATCCAATCAATCAGCAGCCTGGAAAGGCTGCTCCACACAGAGATCGCGTGGCCTGCATCGGGTGGCCCTACAGTGCGGCCGAGACGAAGTATCTGATCGGACGCTGCGACTTCTTCATCGGGGCCAGGATGCACTCGTGCATCGGGGCCGTCTCTCAATCGGTGCCCACGGTCACACTTGCATACAGCAAGAAGGCCGAAGGGGTGATGTCTCACCTCGGAGTGCCGGGCCTGGTGGCCGATCTGAGAGACTACACCATCGACGGATGCATCGACCACATCAAGGCAATGTACGAGCGGCGCGATGAAGTGCGCGAAGAGCTCGCCCTGAGGATGCCGGAAGTTCTCGACCGCATCGAGAAGTTCTTCACGCGCGACCTGCGCGAAGCGTTCCTGAATAATGTGGGACAGGCCATGCCATAGGCAGGCTGGAGAAGTATCCAGTAAACAGTGGCCAGTGGCCTATCTTACTGATTACTGGTTACTGATAACTGGTTACTAAGGCTGCTCCACAGGGGTCATAAACCCATGAATGTTACAGTGCCGATAGCGCTTTTCGGCTGGATCCCGGTCGTTGTGGGCCTCTTCACCGTCCTGCCGCCGCGGCGCGCCGTTGTGACGGCATTCGTTGGCGCGTGGCTGTTCCTGCCGATGGCCGGCTACGGCATTGAAGGCTTCCCCGATTATACGAAGGTCTCGGCAACGTGTGTCGGCGTGCTGCTGGCAGTGATGATCTTCGATTCCGATCGGCTGCTGTCGTTCCGACCAAGCCTGGTCGACATTCCGATGATCATCTGGTGTCTGTGTCCGATAGCGTCGTCGATCAGCAACGATCTGGGTGCGTATGACGGGCTGTCCGCTGCCTTGTTTCACGTCATAGTCTGGGGGATACCTTACGTCATCGGCCGTGTTTACTTCTGGAACCGGGCTGGAATACGTGAACTGGCGATGGGGATATTCATCGGGGGGCTGATCTACATCCCGCTATGCATATATGAACTCCGCATGAGTCCCCAGCTTCACAGAATGGTCTACGGCTTCCATCAGCATAGCTTCCGGCAGCACATGCGCTACGGTGGCTACAGGCCGATGGTTTTCATGCAGCACGGGCTGATGGTCGGCTTGTGGATGGCCAATGCGGCGCTAATCGGAATGTGGCTTTGGCTGACGGGCGCCGTCAAGCGATTATGGGGCATCCCCATTGGGTGGCTCGTGGCCGCGCTGCTGGTCGTTACGATTCTGTGCAAGTCAATCGGTGCAATCGTGCTGCTTGCTCTCGGCGCCGGTGCCATGCTCCTGACGAGATGGTGGCGATCACTCATTCCGGTCTTGCTGCTTGTTGCGATCTCTCCGGCGTACATTGTCCTTCGACAGACACAGGTGCTGGATCGAGAAGAGCTTGTGTCGCTTGCCCGGATGGTGGTGGATCGAGATCGGGCGCGGTCTCTCGGTGGCAGGCTGACCCAAGAGGACCTTTTCTCTGAGAAGGCAATGGAACGTCCGATCTTCGGCTGGGGCGGGTGGCACCGCTCGTTCCCCACCGACGAGCACGGCCGCGACATGACGAGAGGATGGGACAGCCTCTGGGTCCAGGCGCTCGGCCGCAGTGGTTTCGTCGGTCTCGTGTCACTCACGCTGGCAATACTCCTGCCGGCGGCGCTCTTCCTGCGGAGATTCTCCGCGCGGCTCTGGACCCGAGCAGCTTTTGCGCCCGCGGCCGCGCTCTGCATGATTGTCGTCCTGTACATGATGGACAATCTGATGAACTCGATGGAGAACCCCATCTTCATACTGGCCGTGGGCGGGATATCCGGATGTGTGGCCGCCCGGGCCGGACGAAAGGTCCGGGCACGAGCTCCCACCCGAACCCCGCCGCCCGAGCGCGAACAGGCGAAACATCTCACCTTGCAGGATATCCTGCCTCGCCAATCGCACCGGATAGACCCAAGCGCAGGGGACATACAGACGTGACGGGACAGTGCCCCAATCCGGCCACACTGCCCGCCGGAAGTTCACCGACGGGCGAGAGCACGACGTTGCGCCTGCTGGCCGTCGCGATCAACTATCGCACTCCCGAACTGGTGCTGAATTGCGTGGAGTCGCTCGAGGGTGAGCTCGATCCCGGCCAAGACCGGGTCGTCGTTGTCGACAATGCTTCCGGGGACGGCTCGGCAGATAAGATTGAAGCCGCGATTTCGGCAAGGGGATGGGACCGATGGGTGCGGCTGATCCGCTCGCAGGTCAACGGGGGCTTTTCCGCAGGCAATAACCTCGGGATGCAATCGGCCGACGCAGAATTCTACCTGCTGATCAACAGCGACGCGATAGTGCGGCGCGGAGCGATAGCTTCGCTGCTGCACGCGATGCACCACCGGACTGATGCCGGGATCATCAGCCCCAGGCTCGAATGGCCTGATGGAACGCCTCAGATGAGCTGCTTCCGAAACCGCACGCCCGGCAGCGAGATGCTTGCCGCTGCAAGCACCGGGCCGCTGACGAAGCTGATGCGGGCGTTCAACGTCCGAGAAGTGGCCATGCCCATCCCTGACGGCCCCATTGAACCGGCATGGACGAGTTTCGCCTGCGTCCTGATTCGCCGCACGATGCTCGAACAGATCGGCCCGATGGACGAACGCTACTTCATGTATCTCGAAGACAACGACTACTGCCGCCGGGCCAGGCGGGCGGGTTGGACTATCCTGCATTGGCCCGCAGCACGGGTCGTCCACCTGCGGCACGGGCTGACGGACTCCGCGCGCGAGCGGCGGCCGAACTTCTATTACTCCTCGCGGGCACGATACTTCGCCAGGCACTACGGCATCGCCGGATTGTGGCTGGCCAACCTGCTCTGGATGGCCGGCAGGGCCGTCTCGCTTCTGCGCGAAGCGGTCGGCAACAAGAATCCACACACCTGCAAGGCGGAGTGGCGAGACATCTGGACGAACTGGCCCAGGCCGATGAAGAATCCGGCAGGCCGGGGCGTTCTCGTGGACAGGCCCGATGAGACAGTCCAAACGCCTGCTATTACGGGGGGAACGAAACTATGAATCCGAGATTCTTCCTAAGCTCTATCATGAGGCCGATCATCTGCAGGATGCCTCGGGGGCGCAGCTTTCTGACCACGTGCTTCGGGTATAACTGGAAGTACGACAAGATATGGGCAGATGCTCCCCGACGCAACCGTGTTTTCTTCGACAAGACCGTGGGGGCCAACATCTACGCAGACTTGGGGGCCTGGGCTGAACGGCTGCACTATTTCTGTGGGGAACATTACGACGCGGAGAACCGGTTGCTGATCGAGAAGGCGCTCGGTGAGGCCGATACATACATCGACATCGGCGCCAACCGTGGAATTCATACCCTCCAAGCCAGCCGAATCGTCGGCCCCCGTGGGAGAGTGATAGCTTTCGAGCCGAACCCGAGAGCGTTCGACGTGCTGAAAGCCCACCTGGTTATCAACCGCATCGCCAATTGCACAGCGTACAATATGGGATTGTCAGATGCCCCCGGCAAGTTGACCCTGCACGGGCCTGATGGCCGACTCACTGCCAGTACCGGCGCCTTCTCGTTCAGGGAGATACCCTCTGCGGGGGCCCACATAAAGGACGTGCCCGTATCGACCGGAGATGAGATACTGAAAGACACGGAACTGACTGGCAGGGTGCTGGTGAAAATCGATACCGAAGGTTTCGAATACCACGTGATAGGTGGTCTGCGCCGACTTCTCCAATACGATGACCTGGGGCTCTCTGTTGAGATCACAGACGAATGGCTCAGGGGGCTGGGTGCCTCGGCGGGCGAGGTTTTCGATCATTTGATGTCGCGGGGATTCAAAGCCTTTCAGTTGACTGCCAGTTGGCGCCACCTTCTCACACGTGTGCTGAATCTCGTGCCCCTGGATCGCCCGCTCGACATTCACCAATATGACGTGCTCTTTGCGAAAGACAGATTCCTGTCTGACCGATGAACACCATCTGTAGGGGCATCAATGCCGCCGGATCCGCAGCAGAATGACTCGCATCGGCAAGAAGCCAAGCCCGAGCTGCTCGTGATTCCCCCATTAAGAGCGCGGGTAAACGCCGCAGGAGCCTTCCTCCTGTCACGCAGGTTCATCAGCGGAATGGATGCGTACGCCCGATACTGGCCAGGGGACGTGAGCGTGTTGCTGCGGCAGGGAGAATTCGAGCAGATTGCCCTGCATCCCGTCGAGATACACCCGTCAGAGGCGTCTTTCGACATCCAACTGCTGCCGGAGAATCCCGAACAGCGGGCGGATAGAATCCGCTCGGCAGCGGTCGTTCTAATCGGCCTGATAAGAGAGGACGACGTGGAAGTTGCCGAGTTATGCGCGAAACTCGGAGTTCCCCTCGTCTGTATAAGTGTCAACAGTCTGCAGGCGCGCAAACAGCAGATTGACCCGGCTGTGCGGAACCCGCTGCGCAGGCTCTGGCGCAAGTGCAAGCAAGTTCGGCTTGAATGGCTCTTCCGTAGAGCAGTGCGGATTGCAGCAGGGGTTCAGTGCAACGGTACTCCAACATTTGCGGCTTACCGGAAGCTGAATCCCCGGCCAATGCTGTTCTTCGACGGACGCACGACGCACGACATGCTGGTGTCAGATGATATCCTGAAGAAGCGCACAGAAGAGCTGCTGGCAGGCAGGCCCCTGCGACTGGCCTTCTCCGGGCGGCTGATCGCAATCAAGGGAGTGGACCACCTGCCGCTGATCGCTGCGGAGTTGGACCGGCTCGGGGTTCCATTCGTCATGGACATCTGCGGCGGAGGCGAACTTGAAGATCAACTCGCGTCCCAGATTCACGCCCTGAAATTGTCGGACCGTGTCAGGCTGCGAGGCGTGCTCGACTTCCGCGAAGAGCTGATCCCCCTGATATCGCAGCAGGCCGATCTGTTCGTATGCTGCCACCGGCAGGGTGATCCGTCCTGCACGTACCTGGAAACGATGGGCTGTGGTACGCCGGTTGCCGGATACGAGAACGACGCATTTCGCGGTGTCGTCGAGGAGTCGGGCGTTGGATGGCTTTCGCCGGTCGACAACTGGAAGAAACTGGCGGAATTGATTGCCGAACTGCACGCCGATCGAACCGTGCTGGCCGAAGCGGCATTTGCCGCCGTCGCCTTCGCGAGCCGGCACACCTTCGAAGAAACTATGAAAAAGCGCGTGGCTCACCTGCTGGCTTGTGCAACAGATTCCCGGCCTGCCGGGGTTCAGGGCCCGTGCACTCCGGCAGCAACCGTTACAACTGGAAGCCGGATATCGGCAACCGAACCCGACTGGTCGCGCGAGCGCTGCCGCCGCTGGTGGGACCCGAGTCGCCGGCTGCTCAAGTCGATCCGCTGCTATCAGAGATGGCGCAATCGGGGAATTGTCGGCCGGCTGCTCTGCATATGGTCCGTGCTGTGGCACCGTTTCTGGAGTGTCATAGCCGCTGCTGACATCCCCCTCGACTGCCAGCTCGGCGGCGGCCTTATGATCCCCCACCCCAACGGGGTGGTGATACATCCCGAGGCGACGATCGGGCCGAACTGTCTGGTCTTTCATCAGGTGACCATCGGCACACGCGGCCCTCGCCAGGGAGCTCCGACGATAGGCGGGCACGTCGTCATCGGCGCCGGAGCGAAGATCCTGGGGCCGGTCTCTGTTGGTGACCATGCCCGGATCGGAGCGAACGCCGTGGTCATCAGTGACGTTCCACCGGGCGCCGTCGCGGTCGGGGTTCCCGCAAGGATTGTCAGCAAGGGCGCAGCGGATGAAGACTAATCAACAGGCCCGCCGGGTCCTGGCGCCACACACTCCCGCATGCACGCTCGGCATCGTCGTCATCGGCCGGGACGAAGGCGAGCGGCTTCGCCGGTGCCTGCTTTCAGTGCTGGGCCGCGGGGCGCCGGTCGTCTACGTCGATTCCGGATCGAGCGACGGGAGCGCCGAACTCGCGAGGTCGATGGGCGTTGCTGCGGTGGAACTGGATACGTCGTCGCCTTTCACCGCCGGGCGCGGCCGCAACGCCGGTTTCGAGCACCTGATGGCAACACATCCGGGAATCGAATACGTGCAGTTCGTCGATGGTGACA
>JAUWKK010000374.1 GCA_030614245.1 Planctomycetota bacterium
GTCGTCCGTCGCCGAAGTCGGCTTCAACGAACTTCTCGTCTTCGAGGGCGGCGAGCGGGGCATCGTGTTCGATCTCGGCGAGGAGCGGATCGGCTGCGTGCTGCTGGATGACTGCTGGGCGATCAACGCCGGCGACGTCGTGCGCCGGACGCGCGAGACCGTAAGCGTGCCGGTCGGCGAAGCCATGCTCGGGCGTGTCGGCGATGCGCTCGGCCGCCCGGTGGATGCCGGCGACGAGATAGATGCCGAGACGACGCTGCCAGTCGAGCGGCCGGGGACGCCGATCGTCAGTCGCCAGCCGGTCAACACGCCCCTGCACACGGGCATCAAGGCGATTGATTCCATGATACCCGTCGGTCGCGGCCAGCGCGAGTTGATCGTCGGCGACCGCAGCATCGGGAAGACGGCCGTCGCGATCGACACGATCCTCAATCAGCGCGACTCGGGCGTTATCTGCGTCTATGTTTCAATCGGCCAGAAGACGTCGACCATCGCGGGCGTAGTCGCGGCGCTCGAACGCTTCGGCGCGATGGAATACACCGTGGTCGTCGTTACCGACGCCAACGATCCGCCCGGCCTGCAATACATCGCCCCCTACGCCGGCTGCACTATCGGGGAGTATTTCATGGAGAAAGGCCGCGACGTGCTCCTGATCTACGATGACCTGACGAAGCACGCGCAGGCGTATCGGCAGTTGTCGCTGCTGCTCCGGCGGCCGCCGGGCCGGGAGGCGTATCCCGGCGACATATTCTACATCCATTCGCGCCTGCTGGAACGTGCCACGCACATGATCGATGAGAAAGGCGGTGGAAGCCTGTCGGCGCTGCCGATCGTCGAGACGCAGGCCGGGAACCTTTCGGCGTATATCGCCACCAATCTCATATCGATCACCGACGGCCAGATATACTTAGCTCCCGAGCTGTTCCATCGCGGCATCAAGCCGCCGGTGGACATCGGCAAGTCGGTCTCGCGCGTCGGCGGCAAGGCGCAGCTAAAGGCAATGCGGCAGGTTGCCAAGAACCTGCGGCTCGACTACACGCAGTTCGAGGAACTGGAGATATTCTCCCGTTTCGGCGCGAAGGTGGACGTGGCCGCGGCGAAGAAGATCGAGCGGGGCAGGCGCATCCGAGAGATACTCAAACAGCCGCGATACGCACCGATGCCGGCCGAGCAGCAGGTGCTCATACTGCTCGCAACCGCCCGGGGCGTCGCCGACCGCGTGCCGATCGAACGGCTCGGCGAGTTTCAGCAGGCGATTATCGACTCGGTGCCGCAGAAGGTCGAGGCGATCCTGAAGAAGATCGGTGGCGACGAGGAGCTGTCGGAGGAAGACATCAACGCCGTGATAAAGGAGATCGAGAGCGCGGTCCCGGCTGAACTCCTGACCGAAGAGGCACCGGGCGAAGCAGAGGACGATGCGAACGAGTAGAGCAAAGCCGGCGGTGGGATATCCCGAATGGAAAGCCTTCGACAGATAGAGATCAAGATCGATAAGATCAGCGGCTTGCGCGACATCGTCCACTCGATGCGCACGCTCGCCTCGACCTATCTTAAGCGTGCCGAGATGCAGCTCGAATCGGTCAGGCTCTACAGCGAGACCGTTGCTTCGGCGTTCGGCGACGCGCTGCGGTCCTATCCGGAAGTTCCCCGGCAAGATGAGGAAGGCCCGGCGGCCATCGTGCTGTTCTCGACCGAGCAAGGGCTGTGCGGGCGGTTCAACGAGATACTGTTCGACGATCTGCGCCGGCGGATGGATGAGCTCGGCGGCGCGCGCGTCATCGTGCTGGGCCATCGCGGCCACGGGATAGCCGAGGCCGGCGGCATCGACCTGCTCGCGAGCCTGCCGTCGTCGTCATCGCCCGAAGGCGTCCCGCGCATCGTCCGGAAGGCAGCGGATGCCGTCTTTCGCCTGTACGAGCAGGGCGAGTTCTCCCGGCTTTACGTGCTCTACGCGGTGCACCAGGCTGTCGGGCGGTTCGAGGAGCGCTTCGAGCAGATACTCCCGCTCGATCTCGACCGCTTCCGGGCCGAGGCGCCTACCGCAGCGGCGCCATTCAGCTACATGAGCGGCGCACAGTTGCTGCACGCGCTGGTCGAGGAGTATTACTTCATCGAGTTCTACCGCGCGCTGGTCGAGACCATCTGTGCCGAGAACAGCATGCGGTTGCAGTCGATGGAAGCGGCCAAGGCGAATGTCGATGAGACGCTCGGCGAGCTCGAGCGCCTGCGGAGAATCCTGCGGCAGGACCAGATAACTGAGGAGCTCCTCGAGGTCATCTCCGGCGCCGAGGCGCTCAAGGTGGAGTTGGCGTAGGGAATCGACCACAAGTGTCCTTCCCGCCCCGGCAGGCGGCTATATCCATCAATGGCCCCGTTAAACGCGGCCCACCCCGGTTGTTGGATTACTGCGTTGCCGTCACAGCGCCCACGGGCTGCGCATCGGCCTGGCGAGCATGCGGGACGCCTGGTCGTCGCCGATTATCTTTTCCTTCTTCGGGTCCCACTTGATCTTGCGCCCGGTGCGGATCGCTATGTCGCTCAGGTGGCTGATGGTGGCGGACTTGACGGCGTCGACGATGTTGCTGACGGGGTCGGATCTCGTCTTGATGCCGTCGAGGAAGTTCTGGCCGTGATTGCCGCTCCCGATGAGGTGGATTCCGTCGGGGCCGATCTTCTCATTCTTCAGCGAGCCCGGATTCGTTCGCAGGCCTCCCCTGCTGACGGACACGGTGCCCTTGTCGCCGATGAACGTCGTCCGGTCTCCGCCGTCGATGAGTGAGAACTTGACGCCGTTGGCGTACTTGCCTCTGACCTTCCACGTCTTGATGGTGTCGTATAGCCCCTCGGTGGGGATGAATCCCGTTCCCTCGTATTCGACTGGCACGGAGTTGTCGGGCAGGCAGCCCCAGACGGCGATGTCGAGCGGATGCGCGCCCCAACCGCCGAGGAAGCCGATCGCGTTGTCGTAGACGACCCACGCGCCGTTGTTCGTGCAGCGGTCCTTCGTGTATGGCGTCACCGGTGCGGGGCCGAGCCAGAGA
>JAUWKK010000204.1 GCA_030614245.1 Planctomycetota bacterium
CGCTCGGCTCAAAGCGCATTGGGGATACGGTCAATATCGAAACCGATATGCTCGCAAAGATGGTCTTCAAGGCTGTCGGCAGACTCCCTAAGGAGGGAATCAGCGAGGGTTTCCTGCGCGAGCATGGATTCTGCTGATGGTGGGGCGGTCAAGCGCCTTCATTGTTCTCATCACCGCAAAAGACACAGATCATGACTGAGCTCCCTTTTCTTTTCTCGCTGCTGATTGACTACGTAACTGTGCTACTATCTTCTGAGCTCTACAATGTGCAAGACTCCTTCAGTCAATCACCACTCTTGGCAGAAGCAATAGGCACAAAGCGAGAACCACAAACAGCCCAAGACCGATCGAGATGATGAGAAGGGCAAGTCGCCATTCGTCCTTACGCCATTCACGTGGTTTCTCTTTACGTGTACGCCACTTCAAGCACTTCCCGCAAAGATACTCCCCCTTGAACTCATGCATACACTCCGAGCACAGATAATCTCCACAGCGATCACATTGGCTAGTCGCTTCTCGTTCTGGATGATGATAGCAGCGGAGGTCGTATTCGTTCATTCCTTCGCCCCGTGCTTGCGGAGGAGGGCGGCGACCTCTTTCTTGTCTTTCTCCACGGCAATGGCCAGCGGCGTCTTGCCATCGTTGTCCTTGGCGTTTACGTTGCCGCCGTTCTTGATCAGCAGTTGAGCTATTCTCGTGTGCCCGCCAGCAGCCGCCCAGTGCAGCGGCGTTAGGCCGGATGCAGTCTTCGCATTCAGATCCGCGCCTTTGGCAATCAGCAGTTCGACCACTTCTGTGCGGCCATCTTGAGCCGCCCAGTGCAGCGACGTCATTCCATTGTTCGCTTTCGCACTAACATCCGCACCCCTGGCGATCAGCAGTTCGGTCACTTTCTTGTGCCCGCTCTGGGCTGCCAGGTGCAGCGGCGTCAGGCCGGATGCAGTCTTCGCATTCACATCCGCGCCCTTCTCGATCAGCAGTTCGGCCACTTGCGTGTGGCCGTGGTCAGCCGCCCTGTACAGTGGCGTCATTCCATCGTTCGCCTTCGCACTGACATCCGCACCGCTGTCGATCAGCAACCCGGCTACTGCCGTGCGGCCCCAAATGGCTGCCCAATGCAGTGGCGTCCTGCTACACTTCTCCTTCGCATTCACGTCCGCGCCCTTTGCGATCAGCAACTCGGCGACGGCCGTGTGGCCGAATATAGCCACCTCGTGCAGCGGCGTGTTGCCGCGCTTGTCCTTCGCATTCACATCTGCTCCCCTCGCGATCAGCAGTTGGGCCACTTTCTTGTGGCCAAATACCGCCGCCAAGTGCAGCGGCGTGCAGCCCCATCCGTCCTTCGCGTTCACATCCGCGCGCCGCAGAAGGAAGCACCGAACCGCAAAGGTGTCACCATTCCTCAGAGCTTGATGCATGCTGTCGTACTTCTCTGTCACGACGTAGACAGTGACTATACTCCCGATGGTGACAAGAACCATGAGCGCAGCGATAGCGGCCCACATAATGCTTATGCGCGTGATCCATCGGGAGCGGGCGTCTGTTGTGCTGTCAGCTTCGGTCATTCCTGCTCCGTCTGTATCAATTCGCCCAGGACGGTCTCGTACGCGTGGAGATCGGCATCGGAGAAGAGGACGAAGCGGACGAGGCTGATCTCGGTGTGCTCTTTGAGGAAGTCGATGACGGTGCCGAGCGCGACGCGTGCGGCCTTGTCGATGGGATAGCCGTAGACGCCGGTGCTTATGCTGGGAAAAGCGACCGAGGCCAGGCCGTTCTCCATTGCGAGAGCGAGGCTGTTGCGATAGGCATTGGCCAGTGTTTCAGGCTCGCCCGAGCTGCCGCCGCGCCATACGGGCCCGACAGTGTGTATCACCTTGCTAGCAGCGAGCCCGCCGGCGGTAGTAATCACCGCCTGCCCGGGCGGGCAGCCGCCGATCTTGCGGCATTCGGCCATTATCTCGCCGCCGCCGGCGCGATGAATGGCGCCATCGACGCCGCCTCCGCCGCGAAGGCCCGAGTTTGCCGCGTTCACAATCGCATCCACGCGCTCGTTGGTGATGTCGCCGCGAACGAGTTCTATTGTGGATTCGTTGATTACTGTGTTCATATCGTGCGCTCCCTGTAGGATGAGCGGCACGACGACTGGTGCCCCGCCATCAGACGAGTTCGACGCCCTTCGAGCCGCGTTTGCTCCTGCCGATCTCGAATGCCCGTTCGCCGCGCCGTTCCAGTTTATTCATGATGGCCCTGGCATACCACGGTGCAACTATGAGCATCATCCCAATGCCCATATTGAAGGTGTGAAACATCTCGTAGCTTTCGATCTGGCCCAGCCGCTGGATGAGCTCGAAGATGGGAGGCACGGGCCAGGAGTTGAGCCTGATCCGCGCCGTCAGGCCCTTGGGCAGGACGCGGGGGATATTGTCCCAGAACCCGCCGCCGGTGACGTGGACAATGCCGTGGACGACGGCCTTCCGGCGATAGCTGAGCAGAAGGCTGCGCACGCTCGAAGAGTATATGCGCGTGGGTTCGAGGAGCTCTTCGCCCAGAGGCCTGCCGAGCTCGTCGATGTGCCGTTCGACGCTTATCTTCTCCTGTTCGAAGAAGAGCTTCCTGACTAGCGAATAGCCGTTTGAGTGGATGCCGCTGGAAGCCAGGCCGATGATGACATCGCCGGGCCGGATGCGGCTGCCGTCGATGCGCCGGTGGCGGTCGACTATGCCGACGGCGAAGCCCGCGAGGTCGTATTCGCCCGGCGGATAGAATCCGGGCATATCGGCCGTCTCTCCGCCGAGCAGCGAACAACCCGCCTGCCGGCAGCCTTCGGCGATACCCTTCACTACCTCGACCAGGCAGCCGGCGTCCAACTTGCCCGTTGCGATGTAATCGAGGAAGAAAAGCGGCTGAGCACCGCAGACTATCAGGTCGTTCACGCTCATCGCCACCAGGTCGATGCCCACGGTATCGTGCTTGTCCATCAGGAAGGCGACCTTGAGCTTGGTGCCGACGCCGTCGGTACACGCGACGAGTGCGGGCCTTTTGTATCGCTGCTGGAAGATCAGCTCGCCGCCAACCGGGCCGCCGTTGAGATCGAAGATGCCGGCGAAGCCGCCGTGGCCTTCGATCACTGACGGGCCGTAGGTGCTGCGGACAAGATCGCCTATCGCAGATGTGAAGCGATTGGCGGCATCGATATCTACGCCGCTGTCTTTGTAGGTGAGCTTCTTTGCCATAAGTCTCGGCCTCCTGTGCGGATGCAAGTTATCAAACGCAGCGGCGCCTGTCAAGGAAGAATCGGATTGGGAGAGCCCTTTTGGTATTCGGACCCGCCTGCCTGCCCGTCTACAGCAGGCCTGACGATTCGCGGCACTACTCCGCCCCTTCAGGGCTGGAATTTCACTCACCAACTATACCCACGGCGGTGCCGTGGGCTATTCTACCTCGCCCCTCACGGGGCTGCCGGGTGCCACGGTCAACCTTCCTCGGTTGGCCGTGTTTGCCTGCCCCCGCCACAGGCGGGCAGGCGTGCCTCATCCACGTCCAAGCTCTGCTTCACGTGTCTACCCTGCCGGTATTCTATACACGCCAAGCACATGCCCCATCTCCACAGCCGGGCCATCTTATCTGTGTTCATCCCTGCCCGCCTATGGAGGGTGCGTTCATCTGTGGCTCCATCCCATCCTCAAGCGGCACCGAACAACGCAACCGGCTCGGCTGCACACGTTAATGATTGACTTTTGAGCGCATCTCAGGCATGATAACATAATCAGGATGTGACGCGGCGAGGGTCAGCAACCTCAGCCTTGAACGGCGTGTTCTATACGTGAAAACCGCGCCGAAATGCCGACGTCTGCTGTATTGGCGCTGCATCCGATGGGATTCCGATGGACGACCACCAGTCTGATGAGAGCCTGGGCTGGCTCGACTCGCATGCGTGGCGCGAGCGTGGAGAGCGTCTGCATGGGCAAGGTGATCTCGAGGGTGCTCTCGTTGCGTTCGACAAGGCCCTGCGCATCAATCCCGGCGACGCGGCCGCACTGTATCTGAAGGCATCGGTCTTGACGGACATGGCGGACGACGAGGCCGCCCTCGAAGCATACCGCCGGGCAGTCGAACTCGATCCTGCGGACGCGAACAGTGCGTTCGGCCTCGCGTATTCTCTGTGCGTCCTGGGTCGTGAACACGAAGCCGTCAGGGCATACAATCGCACCATCGCCCTCGCACCAAACGACTACAGGGCATGGTTCAACAAGGGATACACCCTCGGCGAGCTGTCGTTATATCCCCAGGCCCTCGCGGCGTTCCGGAAATCCGCCGAACTCTATCCCGATGACGAGCGCACCTGGCAGTACATAGGCCATACACTCACCGAACAGCAGAGATACGGCGAAGCCATAGAGGCCTACGACCGCGCAATCGCCCTTACACCGGACGATCCTTTTGCACTTTACAGCAAGGGCTACGCGCTGTACCAGCGCGGGCAGAACGCCGAGGCGCTCGAATGCTTCGACAGGGTGCTCCAACTCGACAGTAACGACCCGAACACCTGGTACTGCCGGGGATGCGTGATGGCCGATCAGCAGAAGTCCGAGAAAGCCCTCGAATGCTTCGAGCGGGCCATCGCCTTGAGGCCCGATGATGCTCTCGCCTGGCACAACAGGGGCATGATACTGCTCGATGTCGATCGTACGGAACAGGCGCTCGAATGTTTCAACAAGGCCCTCGAGCTCGATCCCGACGACGCCGAGATCTGGCACTCGAAAGGCTTCGCCCTGGGCAGACACGGCCGCGCGGAAGAGGCGCTTGCCGCCTACGATCGGGGCATCGAGCTCGGGGCCGACGATGCGACCACGTGGTACAATCGCGGCCTCGCGCTGACGGAACTGGTCCGCCCCGGGGAAGCCCTGGAATGCTTCGAGAAAGTCGTCGCCTCCGACCTGACCGATGCCGCCGCATGGCGATACAAGGGCCACCTGCTCCGCCTGCTCGGACGACCTGAACTGTCCCGGGAGGCCCTCATCACCGCGATCGAACTCGAACCCGACGAACCGTGGGCGCACGCTGAACTCGGCGTCGTTCTCGATCAGCTCGATCAGGGCCGCGAGGCCGTCGATTCATTTCGCAGGGCGATCGTACGCAACGACGCCAGCGGCTGGACGTGGTGCATGCTCGGCAACGCCCTGGGCAAGATGGGCGAACTCAGCGAGGCCCTCGACGCTCATAACCGCGCAACACAACTTGCACCGGAAGATCCCTTCACCTGGTACAACCTCGCCATCACATTCGTGGCACTCAAAAGGAACGCCGACGCACTCGAAGCTGTTGATCGCTCGATCGCTCTCGAAGCCACCAACACCCAGGCGTGGGCCAACAAGGCGTTCATCCTCGCGTCCATGGGACGCCCCGAGGACGCCGTCCATGCCATTAACCACGCCATCGACCTTGCACCGGAAGACCCCGACACGTGGTACTCCCGGGCAAGTCTCGCAGTTGTGATCGATGACCACGCAGGCGTCATCAAGGCACTCGAGGAGGCCATCAGGCTCAATCCTGATTTAAGCTCCCGAGCGAGGGACGACGTGCTCTTTGCACGGTACCGGGAGTGGGAGATGTAC
>JAUWKK010000276.1 GCA_030614245.1 Planctomycetota bacterium
AGGCAAGGACACTCAGCCCCTGCGCGATGCACTCGCCGGCGCGGGCGTCAAGAACGTCAAGGACTTCTTCAAGGTCTTCGACGCCGAAACCTGCCCCGTCATCACCGACGACAGGCCCATCATAGAATTCTTCCCCGTCAAGCATTACGACTGGACCGCCATCGAGAAGACGGCTCTATCCAACTTGATGAAATACCGCGTAAAGGTCTCAACAAAGGTCAGGCCCGACAGCTTCGGGAGCCCGAACGACAGGAAATCGCTCGACGAATACACTCAGGCGATGGAGCATCTCTATCGCGGGTCGATCCTCGGAGCTACAGCCAGGACCCGATCCGAGCTCGCCAAACGCCGAGCCGAATGGGTCAAGGCGTTCAAGATCGACACGAGGAATCCATACTTCGCCAAGATGATCAACAGGCCGCCGAAGGCTACTAGAGACCCGAGAACGGGGCCGTGCATCGTGCCGAAAGACCCCAACGTGAAGCCGCCGACAGGGCCGCCTGAGTAGCCCCAGGCCTGTCATGCCGTCTCGCGGGGGCCGCCCTGCTCAGTCGAGGAACTCGCGGCACCACAGTTCGAAGTTCAGCAGGCACCACAGCTTGCAGGCATGGTCGTCGCGGCCGGATACGTGTTCGTCCAGCAGCCGCTGTAGTGATGACCGGGCGAACAGACCGCGGCCCACCGTCCTGCCGTCCAGCAGCATCTCTCGGGCGTAGTCGGCGAGTTCGCCGCGCAGCCATCGCGCTATCGGCACGCCGAAGCCCATTTTTGACCGACTCACGATCCGGCGCGGCAGCATGTCGGCGAAGGCATCTTTCAGAATGTGCTTCGTTCGCAGCCCGTGCAGCTTCAACCGAGTTGGTATCCGGCCGGACATCTCGACCACCTTGTGATCGAGAAACGGCGACCGGGCCTCGAGCGCGTGGCACATCGTCGCTATGTCAACCTTCACCAGCAGATCGTCGGGCAGATACGTGTGCAGATCCACGTATGCAGTAGCACCGACGAAATCGCGCTCCGGCACGGCATCGTAATAGGCATCGAGCCGGCCGGCCGATATAACGCCGGAGAGTTCCTCTCGGACGTCGTCGCAGTACAGCTCCAGCTTCTCGCTGTGATCGAATATGGCGATCCACCGGAGGTAGCGCTCGCGCGGCGGCAGGCTCAGATGCCGAGCGAGTTTACGCGCCCGGCGGCGTATGGTCTTCGGCTCCGGCGAGACCGGCATCTTGTCCCACCACCGGCCCGCGAGCAATCGCCGCAGCGCCCTGGGCATCCTGTCGAACCGCTCGCCGATCCGCACGGCGCGGTAACGCGGATAGCCGGCAAACGTCTCGTCGCCCGCGTCACCGGTGAGGGCCACGGTGACGTGCTCGCGCGTGAGCTTCGCCACGTAGTACGTGGGGATGGCCGACGAATCGCCGAAGGGCTCGCCGTAACGCCGCACGAGCCCGGGCAGGATGTCTATCGCGTTGGGTTCCACGATGAACTCGTGATGGTCGGTGTGAAAATGCTCGGCCACGATGCGCGCGTAGCGCAGTTCGTCGAAGCGCCGCTCGTTGAAGCCGATCGAGAACGTCTTCACCGGCTCGTCCGTCAGCTTGCTCATCAGCCCCACGACGATTGAAGAATCGATCCCGCCGCTCAGGAAGGCTCCCAGCGGCACGTCGCTCACCAGCCGCAGCCGAGTGGCCTCCGTCAGTTCATCGCGCACCTGTTCCCGCAAACGCTGCTCGGGAGCATCCTCGTCGGGATCGAAGGGCGCCTGCCAGTATCTATGTGTAGTTATGCGGCCGTCTTCGAGAACCAGGTAGTGGGCGGGCTCGAGCTTCGCGACGCCTTCGAGGATGCACGTATTATGCGGGACATACTGGAACGTGAGGAAGTCGTGCAGCGCCCGGAGATTGAGCCGCCGCGGCACGTCGTCGCACAGCAGCAGCGCGGCGAGCTCCGACGCAAAGACGAGACGGTCTTCCGAATGATGATAGAAAAGCGGCTTCTGCCCCAGCCGATCTCGTGCGAGGAACAGCCGCCGGCGGGGCGCGTCCCAGATGGCGAAAGCGAACATCCCCCGCAGGTGCCCCAGGCATTCGACGCCGTATTCGTCGTAGAGATGCAGGATCACTTCGGTATCGGATTTCGTGCGGAATGTTCGTCCGCGCGCGGCAAGCTGCTCGCGGAGTTCGCGGAAGTTGTACACCTCGCCGTTGAAGACGATTGTGAGGGCGCCGTTCCCGATGGACATCGGCTGCGCGCCCGTGTCGAGATCGATGATGCTCAGCCGCACGTGGCCCAGCACGACGCCGGGCGCCGCGAAGGCGCCGCGAGCATCCGGCCCGCGATGGGCCAGCTCGTCACACATCATCTCGACGAGCTTGCCGTCACTCGGCTGTGAACCATCGCCTCTGACAATACCGCAAATTCCGCACATACACACAGGATACAGGATAGCGCGTCCAAAATACAGCGTTCTCAGGCACGACTGGAACTGCGACCTTGCAATCTCGTTCTCGAAATATAGAATGATAGCGCCATCACGAGCCAACGAGACGTTGTTGCCCCGCCCGCCCGTCGAGGGGCGGAGGCAATCAGCCGGAAAGGAGGGACCCGTAGTGGGTCGCAGCAAAGCAAGGCAGTTCTCTGTCGGAGTCGACTACGGCACGAACAGCGTGCGTACGCTGATTGTGGACGCGGCCAACGGCCGTGAGGTCGGCACGTACGTATACGACTACCCCAGCGGCAAGGACGGGATACTCCTCGACCGCAAGGATCCGAACCTCGCGCGGCAGAATCCGGCCGACTACATCAAGGGGTTCCACGTCTCGGTCAGAGAGGCGGTCAAGCAGGCTGGGAAGGCGAAAGGCTTCGACCCGCGCAGCGTCGTCGGCATCGGCATCGCCACGACAGGCTCGACTCCCATCCCCGTGGACAGAACCGGCAAGCCGCTGGCGATGAGTAAGAAGTTCAAGGGCAACCTCGACGCGCACGCCCGGCTTTGGAAAGACCACACCGGCCACGCCGAGGCCGAGGAGATCACCGAAACTGCGAAGAAAAGCGGTGTTCCTTACTTGGCCAAGTGCGGAATGACGTATTCATCCGAATGGTTCTGGTCGAAGGTATGGCACTGCAAGCGGAACGCGCCCGGGGTTTTCAATGCGGCGTTCTCGTGGGTCGAGCTGTGCGATTTCGTTCCGGCATACGCGACCGGCAATCTCGATCCGCTCACGATGAAGCGCGGCATCTGCGCGGCCGGGCACAAGGCTATGTACAACGACCAGTGGGGAGGCCTGCCCAGCAAGGCGTTTCTGAAGAAGCTCTGCCCCGAGCTTGCGGCGCTCCGCGACCGGCTCTATGAGAAGGCCGTGCCGTCTGACCATGTGGCGGGGGAGCTGACCGCCACTGTGGCGAAGAAGGTCGGGCTGCCCGAGGGGATTCCCGTCGCGGTCGGCGGGTTCGACGCCCATCACGGTGCAGTCGGCGCGGGGATCAAGCCGGGGCGCCTGGTGAAGATCATCGGCACATCGACGTGCGACATGATAGTGGCGCCCGGCACGAGCAAGCTGAAGGACATTCCCGGTGTATGCGGTATCGTGCCCGGCTCGATCATCCCCGGGATGTACGGCCTCGAAGCGGGGCAATCGGCCGTGGGCGACATCTTCAACTGGTTCGTCTCGCACCTCTGCCCGCCGGAATACGCCACGGGCGACCCGCACGCCAATCTCTCGAAAGCCGCCGGGAAGCTCAAGCCCGGCGAGAGCGGCCTCGTCGCGCTCGACTGGAATAACGGCAACCGCACCATCCTCGTCGATCCGATGCTCTCGGGCCTGCTGATAGGCCAGACCCTTCACACGACCGCACCGGAGATATACCGCGCGCTCGTCGAGGCCACCGCATTCGGGGCACTCACGATCATCAACCGTTTCGAGGAGTATGGTGTAAAGGTCAGAGAAGTGGTCAACTGCGGCGGGATCGCCGAGAAGAACCCGTTCGTGATGCAGATATACGCCGATATATGCAACCGCCCGATGAAGATCAGCCGCTCGGCCCAGACGTGCGCCCTCGGAGCCGCCATCTTCGGCGCCGTCGCCGGACGAGCTTACAGAACCACACAGGCCGCACAGAAGAAAATGACCGGCGTCAAGGCTAGGCTGTACAAGCCCATCAAGGCCAACGCCGCGGTCTATGCCAGTCTCTACGCCGTCTACAAGGACCTGCACGCCGCATTCGGCATTGTAGGGGCGGTTCGCGAACCGCCCCTCCACCGGGCGCTGCAGGCCCTGCTCGCCCATAGAAC
>JAUWKK010000002.1 GCA_030614245.1 Planctomycetota bacterium
CCCCCCCCCCCCCCCCCCCCCCCCCCCCCCCCCCCCCCCCCCCCCCCCCCCCCCCCGCCGGACTCTGCGCCGGCGGCAGCCGGCGGGCTCGCCGAGGCCTCTCCAGCTCGGCGAGCCAGGGGAGGGGGGGAGGCAGGGGGCAAATCGCCGTCGTTTTTCTGCCTAGGTACAGTACCCCCGGAAGATCCCCCCCTCTCTTTTCTTAATTCCATGGGAGGTTCAGAATTCCATGGTTCTGGGGGTGACAAATTGTCACCAGGGGTGGTGACATCCTGACGGGGGGGTGGTGACAAATTGTCACCAGGGGGTGACAATTCTGGTAGATGCAATACATAGAGATTGCTTGAAAGCGAGCCGTTATAACGCCGCCGGGTCTCTATCGTCAGCAGCCTTGCTTTCTCAAGACTTCGCAGATGCCTTTGTGCCGAACGCTCAGTCATCCGGCAGCGCTTCGATATATCCTTGATCCCGGGCCAGCACTCGCCCGTATCCGGATTCGCCCGATCGGCCAGGCACAATAGCACATGGTGAGCGCCCAGCGTCATCTTCAGATTGGCCGGTAGCTCCCATACCAATCCCGTCAGCAGCGTACTCATCGCCCGTCATCTCCTACCGTCCGCTCCTATCAGCGTTCATCCGCGGTTCCCGATTCTTTTCCGCCAATCCCTCCAGCTTCGCCTCGCACCCCGTGCAGATCTTCCGATGCCGCTCCATGCACAGCTTCCGACCGCACATCGGGCAATCGATCAATCCCATCCGCCTGAATATCCGCCGCTGCCGCCCGTTCACGTCCCACATCCTCCTTCGCAATCCTCGCGGAATTCGTCGAAGAGCTGCAGCTGGGCGTCGCCCAGGTCAGCCTCATGTAATGGCTGACAGCTTCGGTGCACATAAAGTTTCTGGTCGAGTTTGCGGTTGCAGATGGCGCCGGGCCGCCGCAGCCCTTCGTCGACTTGACGGGCACGCTGCCAGCCGTTCGGATCGCCAGCCCGCAGGCATCGCCATTCCCGTTGCGATTTGAACGGGCAAAACACGCACGCGGAACGACCAACCGGATGGGGTACGCGTCGCTGGAGGGCTTCTATGGAATCTCGTCGCCTGATCTCCCGATCGATCAGTGGGAAAGATGCCTCGCTCCACGGCTCCCGAGCGAAGCGGGCTAGCGTGCGGCAGGCCCGCCCCTGCTCCTCGAACGAGAAACCGAAGTATTGCACGACGGTCGTGCCCTTCGGCACTCGCTGCCGCGGCTGCATGCCCAACAGCCGTCGACGAATGATCTGTTTGACGACATTGATCTTGTAGTCTTTGGTGCATTGTCGACGCGTGCGGCCGATAGGCCCGCCCTCGACGGCCCTGGTGTAGGCCGGTATGCTCGCGAACCGGCCGCCTCGGGAGTTTACCCCGCGCAGCAGGTCATCCCCGAGCTTCCCCGCTGTACCGGTGAGGATTGGGGGGCCGCCAAGCGTCTGCAGCCACTCAAGGTGCTGATAGACTGCTGCCGGCTCCTCTTGGGTGTCCGCGAAGATGGCGGCATCTATTTGCAGCCGGTCATCGTAGGCCAGCAGATACAGATGGGTGGAGTTGATGCCGGCGCCGAGGTTCAAAACGTGCAGGATCATATTAAAGCATCTCCCGACCGGGACCATCGCGAATCTCTCGGAACATCTGTCTGACTTCGGCCCGCCCGGCGTAACGCAGTCCGCGCCGATAGTGGTTCTTGGCGAAGCGCGCCATCCCCCTGCGTGCCCGAAAAAGTCTCCGAAATCTCGTGAGGATATCCTGCTCGTCGCCCCCGCAAAGTGCAATGCGTCCCTCGCGGCTCATGATGTCGCCCCCCGCTCCTGCCGCAGCCGCACGAGGGTCGGGGCCGTCACCTCGTGCGGCCCCGTGCAACACCGCCAGGCGGCGTTTATTGGCCGTCAAGTCGTAGCGATCGGTCTGCAGCCACGATCGTCGCAGCCCGATCGCTTTCCGCATCATCTCCAACTTCTCGTCCGTATCCGCCATCATGTGACAGCATTCGCGGCATCCCTCCGGGAACCTCCCAACCCAGTCTCGGCTAAGGAAGAGTTTGTCGACATAGACAGCCATCAATGCTGTCCTCCACTGTAGCGAGTGCCCCGGTTCCAGAAAATGTGGTGATTGGAATTGATGGCCATTTCGTGTCCGCATCTGCAACAGCGCATGATCGGCTGGTGCGTTTCTGCAGACCATCGGAGGCGAAGGTTATAAGCCTTGGGCGCATTGGGCTCGGCGGCCAATCCGCAGAAGGGGCAGGGATCCGGGTAACGGCCTATGACCGGCACCAACCCATGTTCGTCCAGGCATTCCCGCCGGCCGACGACGCCGCAGACGGGGCATGGCCGGCAAATGCACCCAAACGTCCCATCCGCGGGATCGCGGCCACACAGCTCGCAAAGTCCTTCGGTAATCCGCGGCGAGAGGGCGGCACCGCCTCGTAGATCATACGTCCCCATGATTTGCTCCTTATGGTATCCTCCTGCCTTCCAGAATTTCCTTGACACTATTTTGAAGCTGTCTCGTATATTCCTGGCGCACGCCAGAGTGCTCGGGCTGAACGATGCGGCGCGCTAGTTCAACCAACTTCTCCAAAGCCCGCCACTCCGCCGCGCAGCAGCACACGACAGGCTCCGTGATTGTGACTATGTCGATGATGGGCTCGCCAGCTCCATTCAGGCTGCGGCAGGCGATCTCACTGCTCGAGGCCTCGATCGGCTTTATCCACGTCATGTGTCTGTCCTTTCGGTAATTTCCTGGATGAGATGGTGAAACTTGCGACACTTTTCTCCGTCTGCGTCTCCCAGCAACAGATCCGCATCGATCTCGGCGGCCAATTTCACTAATCGCAAGAGCGCGAGGAAGTGGTCGAGTTCGCAATATACCCCTTCGTATTGTGCCCAGAATACCGGGCACGATGAGGCCCCGCTGTATCGCATGGCGGCCTCGAGGATAGGATTTTTCATGCGCTCGGGCACGTAGATGTCGGCTCTCACGCCCCGTAGCGCGGGTTTCCATTTTTGCAGGCTCATTTGGGATCTGGCTCCGTTTCTCCCGCAGACGGGTCGGCACCACCGCAAAGATCGTCCCGCCCACATTGGCCCCTCAATGCCGCCTCGAGGGCGAGGTGGAAGGCCTCGCCACCGTGGATCAAGCGCAGCGCGTCGACGCGTAGGGCGGCCCCGGTCGCCACCAACCGCCGCCAAGCCTGCCACTCCGCTCGGCAGCATATCGTGCACGAGCCGCCAAGATACACCTGCGGCCACGGCTCGGGCACATCGGGTGCCGGAGAAGGCGGCGTGCAACCAGTCGGCAGGAAGTGACCCTCCCGCTTGCAGCCCGCGCTCAGTCGGTCCGTCGGGTCAACATTCAGCAATATTTCGCAATCGCAGAAGGCGTTGTAACAGTGCTGGAAGTGCTGGAACGTTCGTGCGATAGAGATGTCATCGAGCGAGCGCAAGACACTGGCCGCAACCTCATAGGTCCCAGTGCACTTCAAGGTAACACGGCCATCGGGATGTTTCCGGCATAGCCGTGCGGCGAGTTGGTCTGTGAAACACTCAAATTTCGGATGGTCTCGGTCCATGCGTAGCATCATAACATCCTTTCAAACAGTATCGATTCAAAACATCCTGGATTGAACTGTTATCCAGCAAGCTCCTTCTCTAGCAGGCACTCGGGACAATACGGCCCAAAGCCCTCGGCGGCGAAGAATCTCTTTCCGCAAGAGCAGCTTCGTTCCGTTATGCCGTAGTGGACAGTAATTCCTGCCGCGACACACTCGGGGCAGAACGGCTCATAGCCAGGCAGCGGCTGTTCCTTTTCGGGGAATCGTCGGTGGCAGTGCTTGCATTCATAGGTGGTTTGATGATTCGCCGGAAGAGGATTATCCTGACTTTCCTTACTCGAGAACTCCGCCCAGTACTCAGACATGCCTTTGATGGTCAACGCACGCCGACGGACGGTGGTCGCCAGATCCAATGCGAGCGTGTGCCGTGGCACCCTAATCGTCGGCCGATCCATCGTTTTGATCTCCTGACGAGTGCCACGTGACGGCACTCGCGGCCATAGTTGCCGGCGTGCCGGCCACCGATGTCGGCGGGCATACCGTACCAGCCGCAACGCCTGGCGGCATGATGGCCAACACCGTCGCTGTGGGCTTCTGCAAACTGCGGACAACCGTGCTGATGATGTTGGCCGCAGCTATTTCCAGATGCTTCTGCGACCAGTTATCGTTCCAACGCTCATTGTACTGCCGGATCATGATAGGCAAATCCGTCCCCTCATCGAGCTTGAATAGCAGCTTATGTTCGGTGCGGCGCATGAGAAAGCGGAAATCGCATACACGCTGCAGCCCCCAGGCCTCGCATTGGAGGTACTCCTCATCCGACGGCTCACGCGGGCAGTGCCACGCGTAATCATCAGTCAGCATGGCCGTCCCCCTTCGGAGCATCCGCATCATGTGGCACCATCGAGAGCCGCAGCGGGCCGGACGGGCTCCGATGCTCTTCCTGTAATCGCTTGAACTCGACCTGCGTCTCGGCCTCGACCTGAATCGCTTCGGTGCGTTGGCCGAGCTTCATCGCCTCCCTCGCGTGCTCGTCCAGCCGGCATGCCAGGCCGAAAATAATATGCTGGAATTTCGCCCGCATCTGCCGCGTCCGCCGCTCCAGCACTATCCCTTTGGCCCGCGAGCGGAAGATGGCATTTTGCTGCTCCACGTCGAGCTGGTTGCTCGTATCGAGTAGATTCCGCTCATGCTGCTCGATGGAGGCCTGTGCTTCCGTCAATTGTTGCCGAAGTGTTTGCTTTTTCGCCACGATCATTCTCCTTCTGTTGTTCGATGCCAGGCGACGAGGCGGGCGCCCAGTACGGGCAAAAGTGATGTGGCATCCGCCTGCCGCCGGCTTTCCCCCGGAAATCTATGCTTGCTGCTCCTCACTGGATGCCGACTGCAAACGCAATTCCATGTCCGCCAATGCCAAGTTGCTCTTGATCTCGTTGAGCGTCGTGGAACCAGCGTTCCTATGGCGGAGGATGTCGTTTTCGGATAGCCTCGCCAGCTCCTCCATGCTGCTGATGGCATGATGACTCAATACATTGCGGGCCCTGACGCTCCATCCGAACTCCGATACCGGCGTGAACCCGGATCGCTTTTCGTCGGGCGACTTCCCGAGATAAACCGCGCGCCGCAGGCGTTCAATCTCCAAAGCCGCGGCGATAAGTAGCTGGGCCTCTTCACGCAGTTTTTTCACAATATCCATGATGCCCCTTTCAAGAAGCGCGGGGCCTGTCCGACGGCCTGGTCTTCGACCCCAGCCCGGGCGTCGAGCGCCTCTATCGGCCCAGGCCCCGCATTGCTCCGTGGAACGTTGTTAGTTCGATGATGCATCTCGACACCGCGTTATCGCACGCGTCGGGGTTTCAGTTTTTTCCGTGTGACTATCCGCCCCGTGCCGCCACAGTATTTACACTTCGCTTTCCGATACTTGCCGTCGTAATTACTTCTCGTTCCTCGCACGACCCCATCGCCGCCACAGCGAGGACAACGAATCTTTATCAGGCGAAATCTTGGCTTTGATGTTTTCTGACTGAATGGCTTGGAGCCAATCGATTTGTTCCGGTGCGGCGCCTGCAGATCATCTGGAATCGTCTCCTCGAGGACGTCTGTATTTTCCGCTTCGTCTTTCCCGATAATTCTGCCCCGACGGTCTACGGCAAAGCGACAGATGAGTTTGAATTCATAAATCTCATACGTCCCGAACTTGGGGCCTTTGGGAGCAAACCGCCGAATGGCGGCTTTTGCTTTCCGGTAAGATGGAAAGAACATCAACCGATGACCAAGAGTGACCGGGGCTCGTCCAGGCGTTGAGAAGAAGAGTTGTTGACGTATTTCCGGTTTCTTCGCCGAGGCCGCAGCATCATTCATTGTCTGCAGCGCCCTGCCAGAGAGAGGCTGGAGGGTATCATCGCCATCACGGATTGCCCCACACTCCGCTCCATCGACGTTGTAAAAGCGAAGGCCAAAGACAGATACAATCTTTTGGTCCCGTTCCTTAATCGCGGCACGTGGTACAGCCTGGCCGATTCGCTGGCCCGGGGCCGGTCGTTCCTGGGGCTGGTCGAGGTCGGGGGCCGCAGCTGCATCGCCGGCATCGGCGCCGGCGATGAGTCCCAGCAAGAACATAATAAACACATTCATTTCGTTCTCCTTTTTCGCCCCTCGATAAAGCCCCGTTCCCCCGGCGAGGGGTTTGATCGCTGACCCCGAGGCCAGCGAACCGGGAAGGGCATTGCGTCATTTACCGACTATCCTCCAGCGCCCGCACCGCGTTGTCGAGAGCCGGATCATTGTGGAATGCCCCCGAGCTCCCGCCCGTGCGGCCGGCGTTCTCGTCCAGAATCTGCTCGATGTTGTCGTGGATATCGCCGCCGAGCACCTCGTTCGCACAATCAGGACAATACGCCGTCGTCCCGACCATCAGCATTGCCCTATCGCCGCACCCGCACCAGCGCGGCCGCGCCTGCTCGGACAGCATATATATCTCCCCGCGCCGCCCTGCCCGTCTTTTACGTCGTGGCCTCAACCCAACCTCCTATCTGCGGAGCTCATCCGACGGCCTGGCGTTCGGCCCCAGCCCGGGCGTCAAGCGCCTCTACCGGCACGAGCCCTGCATTGCTCCGTGGAGCGTTGTTAGTTCCATGATGCATCTCGACTCTGCGCGACATGTCGTACGATTGTCGGGTGCGGGCGCACGCATCGATGTCACGCGGTATGAAGGCGTGTGCGTGCACCCGCTGGAGCTCTGCATTTGTAACTATCTCGCGTGACATCGTGCGGTCACCTTATCTCGGTTGGTTCCGTCAATCAAGGGTTTTTTCGCCGAGGGGCGAAAGTTTTATATTATCTCTCATGGTTGAGGAGCTTCTTGATATCGAGTAGGTGATTGGCGATGACGCCGAGTCCGCCGATTATGAATGCGATGCCAACACTTAAGATACCGCAGCCCAAGATGATACACCCCGGAATTGATCGAGTCGCCGCTTGAGTTCCTCGTAAAATCTCGCCGCGACTATGCCAAAAACTCTCATGCCTTATATCGTATCCGACCGGCGTTGCCATCATGAACCCGATGAAGACGAGAAAAGCGGCCAGCAGTCCCAGGCCGACCGCACCCACTATCATATCAGACCCGCGTTGTCGCTTCTTCTCGGTTCCCGGTATCGGTCCTTTGTGTCCCATCATCAAACTCCTTGCTTGTTGGTTGGAACGAGCGAGCGCGCCACTTGCATCGAGGCCCACGGGATCGGCCGCTCGCCCCGCTCATACCTGGCGATGTTGTTGCCCGTTGTGTGCAGCAGCTCCGCCAGGCGGGCCTGAGTGAGGCCGAGCCGCTTGCGGATGGTCCGCAGCTCTACACCCGAGGCCCAGCGGCGGTCGACGGTGCGCACAGATGCGTCTATGCCGATCATCGCATAGCTATCCGGCTCGGCGAACCGCACGAGCGCGTAGACGTGAAGTCCGCCGCGTTCCTCATCGGCAGGGTGGCGGAGGAACTCGGCTATCAGTATGGCGTTCTGTGGTAGATTCATTGTCTGCCTCCTCGCCGTACGAATTCATCGATCACCGGATCGTAATCGCCGCCGCGGGGATTGTCCGGCAGCATCTCGTCGGCGAGGCTGCGCAGGGCGCGGCGCGTCCTCGGGCCATTGTGTATGCCCGCGGCATCGGCCAGCATATCAAGGATGTTGCATTCGCACCGATCGGCCTCATACTCGACGCCGATGTCAGTGATCTCGCCATCCACAAGCACAACCGGCAACCCGTAGCTGCTCGTTGCGTGCTCGTTGGTGATGATTACTTGTCGGCCATCGATCATTAGTTTCGCATTCATTTCGCTCCTCCTCGTCCGTGGGGGGCCTGGCGGCGACCCGGGTGGCGTTAGTCTCTCATTGCCGCCTCGTGGCAGTATGCGTGCCACTCGGCCTCCATATCACCGATCACTTGGATGTAATCCTCACCGGCATCAAGCCGGGCAAGTGCCTTGCGGCCTGCAGCGCCCTTGACATAGTTGGCCGCATCGCTGTAGCCGCGAGCATCCGAGCGTGCTGCGATAGCGGGATAGGTTTCTCGCCATTCGGCCAGCCGCCGTGCTGCATTGTCGCGAGCGCGGCGGCTCTCATCCGGGTCAGTATCCGCAAGTGCCTCAGCACGGTCCCGCAGCCGTCCGATAATCTCCATGTCCCGCTCGTGGGCGAGGCGGTCATCGCCGTGGGCGGCTCGCTCGGCGTCGACCTTCTGCTGCGCTGCCCTCAGTTTCCGGTTGATGTCTTTGCCCCATCTCATCATCTCGCTCCTTTGTCCCGTGTTTGCCTTTGTTTCGTGCATGTCTCTCATTCCACCCATATTATACCACGGGCATAGGCCGAAGTCAAAGGAAAAATAAAAAACTTTCGCCCTTTTTTCGAAGTTTTTTTCGGCCCGGGATGCCCTGGATACCATATGTTGTATTCCAATTCCGCATGGCTACAAGAGCAGAAAAAAAGCCCGGGGCCGCTGGTGCAACCTCGGGCTGGGTGCGGGGATATAGGACCCGGCCATTGGGCCGGCCCTCACGGCATGGAGCCGAATTTAATCCCCATCAAATGCTCATGCTGTGCCGTTGCCGGCTTTGAGCTCCTTGATTTTGCCGTTCTTGCGGATATTGTCGGTGAACGTGCCCAGGCCGGCTCCGGCGCTCAATAACAGGAGCGCGGAGGTGACGAGGCCGCCGGGGTCGATAGTGCCGGCCGCTGCGTCGGCGAGGGCGCCGCCGACGAACTTGACTATCGAGCCGCGAAACTCGTCCTGCCTGTCGAGGTGCGATCTGCCGGCCTCGATATCCGCGTTCGCTGCTGCGATCTCGGTATTGAGCGTATCAATCTGGGCCTGCAACGCCACATTGCGGGCCGCGAAGCTCTGCTCGACGGATATGACCTGCCGCTCGAAGGCGGGCCGCGTGACGGCTTCCTGGGCGATGAGTCCCGTCGTCCTGGCCTGGCAGCCGACGAGCCAGGCGGTGGCGGCCAGGGCTAGCACCAGGCCGATCGCTAGATATCGGTTATAATCGATCCATTTCAATGCTCCGTGCAACACATCATTCATCAGCGTCTCCTCCTATTGGCCCCGGTGATTCTCGTATTCGGCGGAGCGCTTCGGCGGGACCTATTCCGAGCACTCTGCATAACTCGACGAAACGCGGAGAATCTGCCAGCCGCCGAGCCTCGACTATGTCGCCGGCAGCGAGCGCCCTCTGGATTCTCCGCGTAATCTCTTCGGCTGCCTCTTGGTCGAACATTTTATCGGCGGCCCCCGCCAGCCGTCCCGGAATTCGTGGATTATGTGTCCCCCGGCGGGCGCGAGATGCAGCGTCTCCGGGATGTTATGTTGGATAGCCCGCAACATCTTGGCTCCGTATCTCGCTATCCGGTGGTCGCCCGTCATCTGTCCCGGCAATATGGCGTTGATCGTTTTCCAGGCCCCGCACTCGGGCGTCGCCGCCATGCACCACACGTCGGGATATTTCGTTCTGCCCCCCTGGACGAGTAGCTCGGTGGTAATCGGATGCAACTCAGCCAACTTTGTGAGACAGAAAGGAAATTTCGGCCGCGTATCGCAGTGAAGCATCCAGCCTGCTGGAGCCTGCCGGAGGATGCTGTATTGGAGGAGTTCCGCCTGGTCCCCGATGCAGCCGGCGGCGTCGAACATCTCAAAGTATTCGGGCAGCAGCATAGACGCATCCCGGTGCAGGGAGATATCCCAGCCGAGGTGCGCCAGACGCCACCGTGCGATGTTGTCAGCGGCCCAGATCGGTATCTTCTCGCCGAGCCAGACGAAGTGGATGTGTTTGGGGATTCCCATCAGTTGACCCTCTGGATGAAGCCGAGCACCATGAACGGCATAGGATCGTCATAACCGGCACTGATAATATCGAGGTCGCCGCCGCTGCCGACGTCGTTATCATAATCAGGAAGGGTTTCGGTCGTGTCGTGTGCGACGACGAGTTTGCCATCCATGTTGATCGTACCCGTGCCGTCGCAGACGTGCCAGCCGTCGGGTACTTCGTCGGGCGTGCCGTAAGTGTGGATAGCCCACATCTTGATCGTGCCGATCTTATCGTCGCCGAAATCATCGAGCGTCACCAAGCGTCCGGTCTTGGATACGGTATATGGGACAACCATGCCGACGCGGATGTTCGGATCCTCGCTCGTGGGATGGTAGCAATAGACGGAGAATGCGTCACCCGTTACGTCGCCGCCGTCCTCGCCGCAGAACTTGATCTTGACCTCGGCGATGCCGGCGACTTCGGTCTCCTTCCAGGCGACTTCCGCGTGCTCGTCGGCATAATGCTGACCCTTGCCGAATTGGATGCTCGATGCCGTAACCCCCGGCCACCGCACCGGCAGCATGCCGACGTGGCGGCGGAGTTCGACGAGATCGTTCTGCATCCCATGGACGGTGCGCGCGACTGCCCGCAGGTTGCTCATCCCGGGCACATCGGCCATCCGCACGGCATCGAGCTCCCAAAAGCTTGTCTGGTAACTGCTCCGGCCATGCACGAAATCCCAGCTGATCGCGCTGATGGGCGTGCCGACGGTGGTGTGATTGGTTTCGTCGCCGATGGCCGTAACGATGGTGCCGAGGCGGAATCCGGGGCGCAGGTTGTTCAGTTGTATCTCGATGGCCGTGCGCTCCTGGCGATACCATTCCATTGCGAGCGCGGCGATCAACCGCAGCCGCGGGCCGTCGTCGCGGAGCGTGTTGTAGCCGCCGGCCCAGAACTCGCGGGCGCCCTCGGAGATACTGATGGTTGTCATTAGCGGGATATACCAGAGCTCGGCATCGGGCACGTTCAATGTCAGGGTCCGGGGCCGCGCCAGTTCAGCAAAGTTCGGCACGCTCCGGATCACCTTCAGCCGCTCGTCGGTCTCGGCGAATACTGTTGCAATCATCTCCTTCCAGTCGAACGCCGGCTGAACTTTCGACGGCCCATCCACGGTGGGATCGAAGCTGTTGAGGCCCAGTACATGGCCGATGGCGGACACGACCGAGAACGCCATCTCGCCATCGAGCATGCGCACGCGGGCCGGCGGCTTCTCGATGGCCTTGAGGCCCTCGACCTGATAATACTTGCCATCATCGGGGTTCACGACGATCACCAGGGGCATGAGAGCTTCCGGCTCCGTGTCGGCAGCACCCGGCCTCATCATAATGGGCAATGCGCGCAGCAGCGCCCTGTTTGCGTTCCAGTACTTGGCCGTGGTCTGGGAATCGACCCTGCCATCGTCTTTGACAGCCGGATGTGCTATGTAATAGTTGCTTTTGCCGCGACCGTTCCGCACCATCCACCCAAAATCGCGGGGGATGCGGTAGACTTGATACACTCGAGACCTGGCATCCTCCTGGCGGAAGGCGTCATTCAGATCGGGATCGGTCCCCAGGGCGGCATTGTAATCGTTCTCCTCGGTGGCCGTCCAGCCGGCCTCGAGCGTCCCATCCGCGAATGAAACACTAAAACACGACTTGACCCTGGCCCCCTGAACGACGATGCGGTCATACCGCGCGGAAGTGCTGTGCTTGATCAGAGCACGTTTCGTGTCCAGATGGTCGAACGATGGCGCCGCGTTTTGCCTGTTGCCCCGCATCGTCGTGCCGTCTACTGTGATGTCCTTCTCGAAGATGCCGAAAATGTGCAGCGTCACCTTGCCGGGTGTCGCCAATAGCGTGTCACCGTTCATGTCGCCGGGGGCATCGACGTACCAGCCGATGCCGCGATGCCGGGCGATCAGATGGTTGACGGCCTGCAAGACCGTAAAGCCCTCGAGCTTATGCAAGGTCACAATATTATGGAGTAGCGCCGGCTGGCCGGCAATCTCGAATTTCAGGTCGTCCTCCGCCTCGCCCCATTGCTCCATGTGATAGTGCAGGAGGTACTCGAGGATGTCCTCGTTGGTCCAGACGGCACCGCCCTCGGAGAACACGTGTGTACCGGCTTCCGTCGGGCTGGTCGATCGATTGCCGGATAAGCCCATGCCGTAACGCCGGCGCTCGTTGAAGATCGGCAGGTGCGCGATCTTATCCACCTCACTCGTTTTTGCGTTCCAAATGTGCCCGCCGCGTATGGTCACCAGGTCCAGCAGATGCTCGAGGCCGTAGGCTATTATCGTCTGCCTGCCGGAGCGCACGGGCTCCTCGTCCAATGCCTCCGGATCATCGAAACTGCTATCGACGTCATACACGCGGTCCGTGATCACCCCCGTCCAGACCACGCTCGTACCGCGATCGTTCACGAGCACGATCTGAATGAACTGATCTTTGAGGTCGAGCGGCGGTTGGACTTTGAATGCAGGCGCGTCCTCACGGGTGTTCTCCCCGTACTCATACTGGAAGGCCGCCCGCGATACGCTTGGCCCGACGGATGATCGCGCCGATAAGGGCGTGAGATACGGCACAGCCTTCCACTTCGCATCCTTGTCGCTCCCGCCCCACAGCTTCTTGGTGCGGACGATGAATGAGTCGGTACCGTGTATTTCCGGCGCTGCCCCGTCCGGGATGATGTTGGGTTGCACTCTGGCCATCTTTTGAGTCCTCAGACTTCAGACTTCAGGCTTCAGGTACGGATTTCGGTCGGTCTTTCTTACCCTGCAGCCTGTAGCCTGCAGCCTGTAGCCTTCTTCTCATGGATTTCGGTCGGTCTTTCTTACCCTGCAGCCTGTAGCCTGCAGCCTGTAGCCTTCTTCTCATTGGGCCTGCTCCATATCGATGCGGATGAAGATGCCGCCGTTAATCAGGTCGGGGCCATCGGTGTTGGCCGTAATTGTGTGGATGGTCGTGCCAATGCTGTCGATGTTCACCGGGCCGGCATCGACGCGCCGGGTTCGGACGAGTATTTTAATGACGGTCTCGTCATCTTCGGCGCCGGACAGCCAGTCGAGAATGGCGATCCCGCCCCGGAATATCATCGCTTCCGTTTCCGGCTCGTCAACGCCGGGTTCCGGATCACCGCCGTCGTTGGTCAGATAGATCAACCAGGTATCGGCCGCGTTATCGCCGTCAGCCACGTTGGAGTACATGGCCTCGACGGCGGCCTTGCCGCCGGCCGCGGGCGCCACGGTAACAGCCTGCGGGTCCGAGGGCCTGACGGCCACCTGGTCGCCGCCGGCGTCGATCTCGATAAGCGTTTCAGCGATGTTCTGGCTGAGCAAGTTATAGGCATGGCGTTTGCGGAGCACGAGGTGATATGCGTGGTCTGCGGCCAAAGTCGCCGCGGTTTCGTGCGGCAGACCCGCGAAGGTCTCCAATGGTGCCCCGCTGAAATCCGGGCTCGCATCCGTGCCCTTGTACAACTCATAGCGAGCCAGGGCATCGTTGGCGGCCCGGTAAAATCCGCCCACCGCACCCGATATGCTGCGAAGTGCCCCATATAATCCAGCCGATGTCCCGATGTAACTCGCCATTTCAGCAACCAGTTCTTATTGCAGAATGCCTGACATGATCCCTGTCGACGCCCCGGTGCAGTTCGCCATTTCAAACATCAAACGAGAAGTTGATGGCGTTCTCGATAGCTGCCGATGCCACATAATCCGCCGGCGTCTCCCGCTCTATCCACAGGCCGTATATCTCGCCGGCCGCCAGCGTGCCGATGCTGATGCCGTCGGCGGCGATGATGCCGGATGCCCAGTTTCCGACGCCTGGATCGACCTCGTCGGACGCGGTTTCATCCTCGAATACTCCGTCGGGCTGTGCGTCGGGCGCGTCCTTCGCGATTCGGATGCCGGGCACTGCATCGACGGTATCGTCGGCCTCGCCGGCTGCGGCTGTCGTGCCGAGCAGTTCGCGGCCCGTAGCCGCCACGGTGAGTACGATAGATGAGCGCGACGCATAATAGACGATTTCCCGTTCGGTGCCATCGGCCTCCTGGATGCGGCAATAGCCCGTCGTCGGCCAGTCGTCGAACGAGCCGGCCGCGATAGCTATCGTACCCGCGCCCGAGGCCTCAAGCTGCGCGGAGGCTGATACGCGCTGCGTGCCGAGCGTGTTGAGCCAGACCTTGAGCAGCGTAACATCGTTGGCCGCGTGGTCGTTTTTGAATGCAATGCACCGATATTTGGTGACGCCCGCGGAGGCCTCGGCGCTGCTGATGTCGCCGGAACCGGGGACATTGTTCATCACATTCGCGAGCGCGACGGTCGCCGTACCCAACATAGGATCGGCGGACGTACGCTTCAGGCGCACATATTTGCCCGGCGTCTCGCTTTCGGCGATCTTGGTCTCTCCGTTGGCGATGGTTGCATATTGGCCGTTCGACTCATCGGGCGCGTACCAGAATACGGTATCGCCTCCCCCCTGAAGCGTGCCCGAGCCAACGCCGTTGGCGCCGCTGATGTAATCGATGGTCACGTTATCGATGGGATTCGTTACCGTCGCCCCGAGTTGCTCGACCTCCGTGGATGACCGATATTTGCCGAGCGATTGGTCGGGATCGGTCTGCGCCCCACCATCAGAGTCGGCACCGGTCAAATACAGCCGCAATGCATCGCCACGCGTTTTCTCGTCAGGCATATCAAGTCTCCGATATCGTAACCTTTGTCGTGCCGCTGTCGTAGGCGTAGGCCACATCCGGCGGATCGGGATGGCGAACCATCAAGCTCGTCAGATTGATAGCGCCGCCCTCGTTGCCATCGATGCCCACAGGAACGATGCGGAACTGGTGCGAGGTCACGTCCGCCAGGAAACGCGTGCGCCAGGTAAAGAACCCCTCGCCGTGGTCTTGCACGCGCACGCGCTCTAGCCAGGCGGAGTTGTAATACTCATCGATGCGGTAGTAGTCGACGTCGGGACTGGGCCACCAGCCGAGAAGCAGCCGGCCGGGATAGGCCGCTGCTGGTTCGGCGGCGGCGGCGTCGAACACGTCGATAATCACCGCCGCGCCGGCCGCCATTGTGAATACGCCTTGTGTCAGTGCAGTCTTGTATGCGTAGACGCCGTCGATCCACACATAGAACGTGGGGTCGCCCAGGCCTGACGACCAGAGCACACGGACGCTCCTCGCATCAATCTGCTGCACGGTTTCGATAGTCACGGTCATGTGTAGGTCTGGTCCTGCTGAATCGTTAGCGGGCCGGAAACGGGTGTAATGACATGGCCCGAGGCCAGCGTGACCTCCAAATCCCAGTTGTAGTTTTTGCGGCCGACCGTCATCGCAGCCGTATCGGCCGCGGTTATCGTTACCGTTGCGATGTTGTCGGATGCGCCGCTGACGACAATCTCGCCGGCTGTCGACGTCTTCTGGAACGCGAGCGTATCGTCGGCCGCGAGGCGGACTGTGAACTTGATCGTCGCCGCCGATACATCGATGGCCGCACCATCACCATCGAGGATGGTAATCTTGGGGTTGCGGGAATCACCCCGCGGCCATTTCAGATGAATGAATTTCACGAAATTAACCCCCAAAAGAAGGAAGCAATGGATTTCAGCAGCCGCCTTCTGGCCTTGAGCTCCGCGACGTCGATCCGGATCAGCGTGATTTCTTTACCTTGCTCGACGAGTACCACATCGTGCTTTTCCTGACCTCTTTCGAGGCGCTCGAGCGATTTCTCCACATGAAGGCGATGCTCGGACCAGCCGTCGCCATCGTCGTGTTGTTCCATTACTGCGCGTCCTCGGATAGCTGCAGCTGCCACGTCACGAATACGGCGTGCGTCATGTCGGCAGTGCCGCCCGCGGGCGTTGAAATCTTCCGGATCGCCGCCTGGGTGATCCTCAGGACGACAACGTTGTTCCAGGTGATATTGTGATCGTCGACGAGGACGACGAGTGTCCCTACCAAGTCGCGATAGCCCTCGATCAGCGTGTTAGCCGCGGCCGCCGAGGCCGCGCCCGACATCGTCCTGATCTCGAACCACTCGGCGCGCTTGCCGAGTTTCTTGAACGCACTGCCATCCACGCCCGGGCGCGTGATATCCCGCAGCCGCTCCTCGAGCAGTCGGGGCGTGCCCGTCATTGTAATCATCGGGTTTCCGCCGACGGTTCTGGCCATGTCACTCGCTCTGGTTCCCTATTTTTGACGTGTGGACGTCGCCGCGGAGTGCCTTCGTATTGTCTTTGAGTGCCTCGATGTATTCAGGGGCTACGTCTATCGGTTTCTCCCTTGCACGCGGCCACGTTCGCGACTCTAATATTGGCCGCCCCCACTCGGGCCCCGCCCCGGCCCACTCTGCCGCCCCTAATAGCTGCTGCTCCATCCATCTATCCCAAGGTGAGTGACCAAGGTCGCGGCCGCGCGTCGTAGCCCTGATACGAAATGTCTCCCATTCCATAGCACGTAAGGCCTCGCCGCTGGTCATCGCGGATACAGCCTCGCTGCCTCTCGCCCTCAGCAATCTCCGCATAGCCCCCACTCTCGGATGTGCCTCGGCCATCGCCTCCATTCTTGCAGCTTCCCCCGTGCCGGGCGTGGCCATGCCCCCCGCTATTACCCGCGCCACCCCCCCGCTGACATGTGCGATATTGACGGCGTACATGCCGAAGGCCCGGGCGGCTCTTTTCTCCCCTATATAGGTTTGCAACTCCTGCGCCGAAAGCCCCCGACCAAGGGTCTCCGTCAGGAATTCCATACCACGCCCCTCAAAACCCTTCGCGCTCCCGACGGTGAAAAGGGTGTTAAGGGCCGTGCCGGCTCGCTCCGGGCCCATCGAGCGCGATACTATCGCCACAAGTGTCTGCAATTGCGCGGGCGAAATGCCGAGTTGGCTGGCCGTGGCAGCGGCTCGTGATGCGCCCATCAGCACCTCGGGGGCGCCCGCCTTTGTCGATAATTGCTGGGCGATCGCAGCCTGGTTGTATACTTGACGCGCTGTACCCGCCGCGGGCATGCTTGCCTGCAGCCCAGCGATAGACCGTGCTAGCTCGGGGATATCATCGACGATCCCCGCCATGCCCGCAAACATGCCTCGCGAGCGCTCCATGCCGCCACTGCGCAGCACATATTGGAGATTGGCCGCCTGCTCCGCGACCATCCCCTGCCGCATACTCTTGAACGCCTCGCTCTCCAACTTGCTGTATACCCTGGGATCGCCGCCGGCCATTTCCGCCATGCGGGCAAATGGGCGAAAGGCTTCCTTGACTAATTCCGCGCCCTTCTTGCGCTCCTCGTTCGCGCCGGCCATCGCCCTGGTCATTATGCCGATGGCTGCGGCTACGGACAGATACTGCAGCGCCATGCTTCCGAGCGCCTTGACCGCCTTGTCCGAAGAGCTCTCTACCTGCCGGATGTTCCTAGAGCCGCTGCGGACGCCTTTGGCAAACCCCTTGTCCATCCTCGCCGACGCCGCCGTCACATTCATGATTTTCATCACCGCCTTCGCGGTGTCGGCGTCCATGTGGAATACCACGTCCTTGGCCATTACATTCCCTCACTCAACCAGTAGAGGTCGGCATACGTCGGGTAGTAATTACCGGGCATCAACCCGTTGCGCCACTGGATGTAGATGAGGCGTCGGGCGGTGAAACCGGTGCGTTCTTTTTTTTTTCGTCGGCCGCCAGCGCTGCGGCTTCCGCCATTATCGTCGGCACGTCGATGATCGCCTGAAGGATCGCCCACAGCACGGGCGTTCCGATGCTGATCAGCCCCAGCATGGACATCCCGACCGCATCGATGCGGTAGTTGATAGCAAGCGCCTCGGCCGCGATATCCCACTGCTCCTGCACTTCCATATCTGGTTTCGGATCCTCGCCGGCTGCAATGGCTTTCGATTCGGCGTTCATCACGTCCCACAGCCGTTCCGCCCGCTTCGAGAAGGCGATATATTTCGGGAGCGTTTCGCCCACGAGCTCGCCGGCGGGGCCCAGTCGGAGCGTCTGCGGGAGGACGATGCCATGAGGGAATGCCCGGGCCACGGGAATCAGCCATTGATTATCGTCAGCCAGGTTCACCAGGTGCCCGCCCAGCATCTCCGGCCTTGCCAGGTCAGCGGGCAGCACGGGTTCAGCAGTTTCCCGCCCGAGCCAGTATTTACCGCCCGGAGCCTCCTGCCATTCTTGTTTGTCTTTGAAGTATCCGGTTCGCGGTGCGGTGCCGGTTCGCTGGCCTGGGGCCAGTCGATCATGCGATGGCTTCGGCGCGATTATGATGCCCGAGCCCCCGCCTGGCCCGCCGCCGGTCACTCCCCGGGTCTCGGGGGCACCTCCGGCCAACACCTCTGCTATGCCGGCCTTGGCCAGCACTTCAGCGTTCGCCGAGGCCGCCCCCGGCAGAAAATACAGAAACCCTGCCATGTCGCCCTCCTCTCATGGCGCCACAATCGCTGCAGTCGTATCGATCGCAAGCGGCGCATTGCTGCCGTCATACGTTGGCGTGATCTGCACAATGGCCATCAGCGGCACCCCGTGAGATCCCCCCACCGTCCGCGTGGTGATCCTGCCCTCATCGACGATAAAACTGATGTGCTGTTCCGTCGCGTCGGCTACTCTCGTACCGCCCTTGGCGATCTTACGCAGATATATCACGCTATCATGGATCTCATCCTGTGCCGAACCCTCCAGACCAAACGTATTGAGCGCGAGCACATCGAGTGTCGTGATTGTAACGATGGGCTGGATGTTCTGGATGGCGACGAAGCTGGGCCAGACCTCGCCGTCTCCGGCGACCACCATTTCGCTGATGCCGAACCCGATGCTGATGTTCTGGATCGCTGTCAATGCGGCATTGTTGATCTTGACCGGGCCGGCGGTGAATACCTCATCGACGGCCGGTGTGCCCGGCAGCGACTGACCCGCCAAGAGCACGATGGGATCGTGCGTGCCGTCCCATGTGGCGATGCCTTCATAGGTCAGCACCGCGCGATCACCGTGCGGGGCCTCGATGCTGCGGGGTACCAGGAGGCCCTCGTTGATGGATAGCTTGAGGTGGCTGCCGGCGCCCTCTCGCGTCCCACCCTCGGCCACCGCCTGGAAGTACATTTCGAGGACGTTTGCAGGGTCGGCGCCTAGCGCCAGGCCGACCGCGCCGCACTTATCGAGCGCGGTCTTGATCTTCGTCGTCGTAAAGCCAACGCAAGGCGCCTGGCCCTGGACCGCGACGAAGCGATTATAGACCTCGCCGGCGCCGCCCAGGATCATCTCGGCTATGCCGGCATCGACGCTCTGGTCGGTGATCTGGTCGATCAGGACGTCAGAGATCGCGTTGATGTTCACCGCGTATAACACGTGTGCTGCTGCTACACTCATCGGATTACCCTCGTTTCTCGTTTTCGTGCATGATTCATTCGCCTGGTCAGTTCCCTATGCACCCACTTGGCCATCTTATCGATCTCGGTCTGCGACACCGCGACAACCTCATCCGCTTTGATAATGGGCGTTATATGCTGGGTTTTCGGATACTTCCACAAATAGTGGGGCGGCTTCATCTTGAGTCGCATGCCCCGCCTCGTCGTCGTAATGACGTAGGCGCCGGTCAGTGCTCGCATCAGCCGGCCGGTGTAGACCAGCGGTCGATTATGTCCGAGCTTCTTCCGCTTCGCCTTGCTGTATTTCAGCGTGCGCCGGTGGTAGCCATATTCCCTGGCCCCCCGTGCTGTAAAGTGCTTCGGCAAGGTACCGCGGTGCCATAGCCGCCCCAGCTTTGTCAACGCCGGCGGCACGCCCTGCTTGAACGCCTTGAGCGTGGTGCCCGGGCTCCGGGTGTACTCGATGCGGCCTGTCATCCCGCCCATTTCACAGCCCCCAGGTAATGCGGAAGGTAATCCCATGCAGATCCCCTTCGATGGGAACCTCGTCGTCATCGTTCCGCCACGCGGGATCGACCATGCGGATGGCGTTGATGGCTACATAGCCCGCCTGCCCGGCCAGGGCCAGCATGTCCTCGAGGATCGCCCCCATGTGATTGAGGAAATCCAGCATCGCATCATCGGCGTTATCCGCCAATTCCGGGGGGATCGGGCCCTGGAAACATACGTCGAGAGACCGGGTGGTTTCGAACCACTCGGCCGCCCCGCCGGCGATGGACACGGTTTCCCAATCGTCGGTCATATAGACATGGGCGAATGGCAGATCCTTGGTTTGAGGATCGAAGGCGACTATGTGCACGCGAGTCTTTGCCCGTTGCGCCGTCTCCTCGTTGACCCAGGTCTGGAACGCCGAGCACGACGCGATGTGATCGCGCAGCATAGCCATCGGTATCGACAAGATGCTCGAGGGGGTAATGACACCCATTGAAGGCAGAACGCCCATTATTGTCGCCTCCGTCGATAGCCAGGCCGACTGCGCTCGATGGATATCGCGCGTTTGACACCAAGCATCCAAGCGTCGCCGTCGCACGTTCGCTCGATGTCGCAGACCGACCACTCCTCGCCGTCGAAGGTCGTGCGATCTCTCCGATCGGGCTCGCCTACAACTATGCTCTGGACGGTCACCGTTGCCCGCTTGATAATGACCGTGCCGTCCTCCGCATCCTCTTCGCGATATTCATCCCGCTTGATGATGGCAGTGATTTCAGACGCTTCACCATCGTGCGGAGAGTACGTAATAGTCCCCCCGAACGTCTCGGCATTCGCGGCAGTCAGATCGGCGCAATCCATGTTGTGCTGCTCCCGTCAGCGGGAGGGGCCCACCCCCCAGCCCGTGTGCGGTCGGGATGGGGGGCAGGCGTGGCGACTAGTTGTCGACCCTCACTAGGTGCCCCATGTACTTGTCGATGATTTTCTCATCGGTGTACATGTCGGCCTGGGTGATGTTCGACTTGGTCTGATTCTCGTAATACTGGGCCATCTCCACGAGATTCTTGACCATCTGCTTCCAGTAGATGATCCGACCGATGCAGGGCTCGAGAGGATTGCTGGTGACGGCGACCTTGGCGACCATCACGTAGTCGTCGCCCCAAATCTCGCCGCCGGTGAAATCCTGACCATCACTCGCGGTGTTGTAGACCGCCTGGCCCTCGATAACCCGGTCGATGCCCAGCACTTGCGCGAGGTTATCGAGCTTCAGCTTCCGTGTAACGATCGCGCTCGCGGCAAACTTCGCCTGGATGGCCGTGTTGGTGTTGATCATCCTGTCGATGTTCGTGGTGTTGCAGATGAGCGCGTTGGGCATTACCCCAGTGACCATCAGCACTTTGAGCATGGCTGCCCGGATGTGACCGATGATGTCCGAGGCGGCCGCGTCCCACGGCTTGTTGCCGTCGGCCGCGCTCCAGTCCGTGAACAGGGCGGCGCCCGACCACGTGCTGATGTTCATCACGGCAAGTGACACGCGGTACTCCAGCGAGCGGATCAAATCCGCAAACGCCTGCTCCGCGGCGACCATGTCCGCGTTGAACACGGTATCGTAGTTCTTCAAGTGCTCGACGGGCATCGGTATCTCCTGACCGTACCCCTCGCACTTGTAGGTCTGACTGTCGGCCGCGATATCGCGCCTCGGGTAAGTCGTCCCCGGAGCCCGCGTCAGCTGACGCAAACGAGTCATCGCCTCGCGCGTAAGCATCGTTATCGTGCCTTGCTGTTTCGGCAGCCCGATCGGTCCCAGCACCTGACTGGCGATCATCTTCTGGCCCTGGAGGTCAAACTCCCTGAACGCGCCGGCCAATTCCGGCTTCGGCCTCGAGGCCACATCTCCATGCTGGATCATGTCGTTTTCCCCTTTCAGTTAGGGTCTGCGTTGCGGTCAATTCTCAAGCTCCGCGGCGGATCGTGGCCTACGTCGCGACGATTTCACTCGTGTACGCGGCCTTGATCTGCGAGACATAGAGCGCATCACTGCCGTGCGCTGCGGGCGTCAGTTCGAAGGTCGCAGTCTTCGCCCCAGCCGGGATGTCACCGTGCGCGATCGTGATGGTGTAATCGGCGTACGATGTGCCGGTAACGGCCGCCGAGGCATCCTCGACCTTCGTATCGAGTTCATCGAAGTACGAGTCGCAGTCGATGACCGGCGTGTCGTTCGTGTTGCTCATTGCCGCCCGGACGTGAATGACCAGGTCAGCCCCGTCGTTCATGTCATCGGGAAGGGAGACACTACGAACGATGGGCGTGACATCGGCGGCCACCCAGCTCAAGCGCAAACAGCTGTTCGTATCGCCGTTTATGTACTCGAGGATGGGTTCGCTGGAAGCACCCAAAATCCCGCCGTCGGCGGCGATGGCATCACCATCGTTCTCCCGCCAGCTGCCGATATCCATCGGGATGTGCCCGGGCAACACCGCGATCTCTTCGATGGCGGCCTCGACCGTGCCGGCGAGCACGAGCGCCGTTGCTACGGACACGGTGCCCGCGGTCGTGCTCAGCACGTTGAACGGCAGCATCTCGATGATGTCGTGCGCTGCAGTCGAGGCCTCTATCGCGATACCGATGGCGGAGCCGACCGCTGCGTCGTCGACCTCGCCGTCAGCAGCCGCGTAGAGTATTGCCCCCGCGGCAAAACCGTCCGCGAGCTCTGCCACGACCTTTACCGTGCCGGGAGCGGTCGTGAGCCGTATCGGCACCGCCAGGTTGCCGGCGGCGAACTCGGTCGCGGTCACCGGAGCGAGGGTGGTGCCGATGGCTTGTTCGCCCGCATCAGCGTATTCCACGAGGCTACCGCTTCCCGCGTGCAGCTTCACGCGCCTATGCAGCGCCAGCGCTTCATAGGCTTGAAATGTCATCGTCGGTCCATGAGTCTCAGCCATGTCTGTTCTCCTCTTCGTAACATGCTTACTATTTCAACATCCACCCGACTCGCGTACGGCGCCTATGCGCCGTCGAGGGTCGGCCTCTTCGCGATCTCCACCTTGTACGCCTCGGCGTACGCGTCCTGATAGCGGATGCCCGGCTCCGCCCTGACCCGCGCTTCCGCGACCTTCTCCGCGGCGGCTATAGCCGCCTCTTTCGTCACCGCATCGGGCTCGGGCACGTGCTGCACGCCATCGGAACCAGCCAGCAGTTCTTTCCTGATCCCGGCGTTCTCCTCGGTGAGCCTCGCCACCTCTACTGTCTGGACCTTCAGGGCCTCGGCTCCTGCGGTTTTGACCCTGGCCAGTTCTGCCTGCAGCTTGTCGCAGTATGCCGCCTTGGCCTCCATGACGCTCAGATCGCCGATCGCCGAAGCCAGCGCGAAGTCGGCATCCTCCGGAAACGCCTGCTGCATCGCGACCAATATCTCCTTCAAGCTCTTCTTGTCAGCCATGTCCTCATCTCCTGAAAAAGCCGTGGGGGTGTCCCCCGAAATCGTCAATCCGTTTCTGATCAAGAACTCCGTTATAAACTTTCGCACCCGCTGCGGCTTCAGACCGCCGAATATATCGGCCGGCGGTTCGGCGTCCCGCAGCCCGAATACGTATCGGCAGGCGAGCTCGCCCAACGCCGTCAATTCTTGGGGTTGGCTCAAGAATCCTCCTGGATTCGCCGCCGGATCGTCCACAACATCAGTCGATGCCAGACTATCCAAGCGTGCGTGCATCAGGTCATCCTCATTCGCCTCGTCCGGACTCACGAAATCACCATCGTCATCCTCGTTCTCTTCGGCGAATTCCTTCTCGGCATCCGGGTCGTGGTAAAAGACGATGCTGGCGCCGAACATATCCGGCTCTTTATCGGCCATGCGCAATATGTACGAGCCGAGCTTGCCGTCGGGCGATTCGTCCGCCAACTCTGAGACATGGAGATCCGCCCGGACGATATTCCCATCCAGACGATAATCCTTCGCCCGCCCGAGGAACTTGCCCAGGCCGTCGTTGCAAAGCCCCGGGTGCGTGAACCGCACCTTAACCCCCAGCTTCTTGGCATTGCCTCCCTCGACCACCTGTGCCAGGAAGGCGCGGTCAATCCAGAAGTCATGGCCCAGGGCCTCGCCCTCGGTTATCACCGCGAAGTCGCGGATGAGCTGCCGGTCAGCGTCCACCCGCGCATCCTTCATGCTCCCGGCAAAACTAAGGCGTTCCCGGTTCGGTCTACTTATCGTCGCTGTCGTCATCTTCTTTCCTCTCTTTGGGCGGCGTGCCTCCTGCTAGCACAGCCTGCAATGTCTTCCCCTGGTCTACGCCGGCCAGGAGGGGCCAGAGTTCTTTCGCCGTAGCAAGACCCGCAGCGCCTTCCTCGACCTCCTGCGCCCTCTGTATGGCATCGAGGATCTCTTGACCCCGCGTCTCCAGGAACTCTCCCCGGTCCTGCGAGAGCGCGCCCAATGCATCCGTCTGCGTCGCCAGACCGCGGTCCATCTTCTTCGCCCAGGCCGAGACCTCTTTATCCTCGTCCACCCACGGCCAACTTGGGACCACCCATTTGTGCTCGAGGATGCTAGACCGCCATGCCAATTTGCCCTCGGCCACCCAGCGCGCGACCTGCCAGCGATAGAGCCGCGAATAGAAACTCCGGATCAGCAGCTGCTGCCACGCCCGGAACACGATGAATGCCTGCAGCAGCACGGCGCGCGAGCTCGAGTAATTCAGTTTGCCCCAGTCCAGCAGGATCAACTCGAGGGGAAGGCCGACGGGGATGGCGAAAAGCCTGATGAACAGCTTGACCGCTCCCTCGAAGTTCTGAGCGGGCCGCGTCTGGCGGATGCCCTTGATTTCCTGGCCCTTATCGCCGAAGAACGCCGTCGCCATGCCGACATTCATCACCTTCATATCCAGGTCGGGTATCTTCGCGACCGTCCGGTCTTCCGAGCCCGTTACCCTGACTGGTTCCCCGCCCTCGGATGTCGTGACCGACAAGGCCAGCCGCGACAGCACCTGCCATGAAATGGCCTCGCTCGTCAGGATATCCTCGAGACGGTGAGCGATGGCCATTGAGGATACGAGTACCGGCACCCCGCGCGTCTGCGAGGACCGCTTGACGCGATTCAGGATATAAATTGCGTGCTCCGCCTCGATCGTCGTGGTATCGGCGTGTTCCGGATAGCCCCGGCCGCTGTCCGCGCCCGTTATTTCGAAGCCGACGATCCTGCCCCGCTTATCGAGCCGCACGCCCTGCTCGACCCTGATGCCCCGATCGTCCTCGCCCGCGGGCATCCTATTCGATCCGATGCGCTCTGCCTCGACGTGCTGCATTTGACCGTCCGCCAATTTCAGCAGCAACGTATCGCCGACTACCATCAACTCGCGCAGAACGATCTCCTCCATCTTCTTCCCGGGGTGGATTTCCCGCGCCTCGGGATTTTTCCACCACTCGTGCCATAATTTCTCGATCTTATCGTTCACGCTCGGGATGCTGGATTGGGCCTGCAAGCTGAATCCCGTCGGCCCGAGGATGTAATCGCACGCGCGGTTGATCACCGCCTCATACAACCAGTTGTTGCGGTCGAGCCCGCGCGAGGCATCCACGAGCAGACCCCGGTCGTAGCGCATGTGGCTGTCCGCACTGCCCCCCACCTCCCAGCTGCCGGTCGACCGCAGGTAATCCGTGGCCTTATAGCCGAGTGCCGTATATTTGCCCACAGGCTGAAATTCCAGCGTATCGTCGGATTGAGAGGCAGTCCGCTTTCCCGGTTGGACGCCATCATTCACCTCGGCGGCCCCGGACCGCCCTCGACCAAATAGGCGTTGGAATTGGTTGCGAGCGGATTCAGTCACGGCGGGGCACCATTCCTACAAATTGCGGCGAGGCGGATCGCACGGTCGCATTGAGCGCATCCATTAATTTGGCGAGATGCACCTCGAGGTCTCGGCGGTATTCGCTAAGCACATACCGGTCTGCAGATTGCTCTCCTGCAGCCTGCGATTTGAAGCCGGCGAGACGCTGCTCGACCTCCTCGATATGCAGCTGCAGTTCCAGGCGCTGGGCATCGAGCCCTTCCTCGCGTCGCCATCCACCATGCTCCCAAACCGGAACTGCCATCGATACTCTCCTGATTCCCGATCTGTCATCCGAGGCGGGCGCGGCCGGGCGATCATGAAAAAAAGCGAGCCGCGTGATTGTGTGGCCCCACACGGCTCGCTTCAATATCGACCGCTCCGGCCCGCAGCGGGGGATCGGCCCGGCGCGTGCCCGCGGAAGTTCAAATTATCGGATGGAGGCGGGAGCTGGATTCGAACCAGCGACCTTCAGGTTATGGGCCTGACAAGCTACCTACTGCTCCATCCCGCCATCGCTGGCCTCGGGGTCAGCGAGCTCTTCGCGGCCATAATAATACCACCCGGTATGAAGCATGCAACAATAAACTCCCACTCAGTGGGGAATTTCATCATCGCCTGGACGAGACAGTTTCCGCCGTTCCTCGGTGGTCACCGGCTTGGTGTATGTGCATCCCTGATCCCGCGCCAAGCAATAGTAAAGCCTGGTGACGATATCGATAAAAGGACGCACGCGGGATGGTTCGCGGTTATCCGTCTTGCCAATCCGCATGTCGCTGCCGCATTTCGGGCATTGCGGGCCGGGCCCCGGTGCAGACCGCTCCCGGTATACCGGCACGATCTTTTTAGCCGTCTCCGGTACCGTCCCCGCCGGTTTCTTGCGGGCTGAGCCGCCGCTCTTTCGCCTGGCCCCCGCCTTCTTGCTATGCGATCTCTTCTTCGCCTTTGGCATTTGTTTCTCCTGATTTTGCGCTCAGCCGCGCTTGATATAATCACTAGGCGGTCGATGCGGCACCGGCGCCACCATCGCAGTCGGCGCGCCCCGTGCCCCCCCCTTCTTCGGCCGAATCTTTTTCGCTCTCTGCTTCTTCTCGTTTTTGCGCATCTAATGCTACTCCTATGTCATGCCAGGCGCGGTCGATACCCGCCTGAACGATGCCCCGTTGTTCATCCTCCAGCTCGACTATCGCCTCCATCCCTCCAATCTGCTCCCCGTGGAACTCCGCCGCTTGTTTGCAGGATTGCTTCTTGAGGTTTTCCAGACTCGCCTGCACGTTCCCCTCACGGGCAGCGAGCAGTACCAGCTCTTTCTCAAGCAGGATGATGGACTGCAGGCTTTGAATCTGCTCCCCATAGAACTTCGCCGCTTTTATGCAGGATTGCTTCCTGAGCTCTTCCTGCTGAATCCAGACTTTCATCTCCGCCACGTAGGTCTCGGTCTCCGCTTTCGTCATCGGCATCTCCTTACAGTATCGCCGGCGCCGAGGCCAGCGAGCTAGTACTCCGTCGTTATGTCCTTGGGCACGATTACCCGCCCAGCCCGCCTGGCGAGACGCGATCCCCGCGGCCCGCCCGGTTCTACCCATCCCCTCGGCTGTTTGCTGGCCGCCGCGGAGGCAGCGGCCACCTGCAACTTTTCGGCCTCGACCTCGAGAACCGTCATCATGGCCCCGCCCAGAGAATAGCAGGCACAGTCCCAGACGTGGTAGCTCCCCTTTTCCACCCATACCCGCTTTTCCCTGCCTTTCACCATCGTTACCTCGCGCTTCGCGCGCATGAAGTGTGCGAATATCCATCCCTGATTGCCGGGGCCTTTGCCGCGACCAGACCTGTCGCTGTTCGCCGCGTCCCGGGGGAAGTAATGATAGCCCGGACTCCCGGCTTCCCGAAATAGGCGGAACAGCACCTCGTCCTTGATGCGATCCACATCGAAGAACCACAATATCGAGTTATCGGGTTGCCTTCGGGCCTGCACCATATCCGGCGCGCCATCGATGAGCTGCAGTTGTTTGCCCGATGCCTTCATCTTGTTGAGCTGGCCTTCGGAGCGCCCGACGAGAGCATGCACCGCCCCACCCTGTTCTTTGCACCAGGTTCGTACCGTGTGGCCGAGAATGCCCTCGTGCTTGTAGCCAGTGTCGATCCATATCGATACGCAGTTGTAGATCGCCATTTGGGCCCGCACGGCGTCCAGAGCACGTCGCACGTCAGCTTTGGTCGGATCGCGCTCCAGACCCTCAGGGATGATCTCTTGCACGCCATAGTGCAACGTCCGGCGTGTCAGTGCCGCGTTGTAGCCATCGATGAGCCAGTATAGATTGATCTTCTGCACGTCGACCGCTCCCACGCAGAAATCCACGCCCTCGGGCAGGTCGCCCCCATCACCCAAGGGATCGAACCGGTAATCCGCAGCGTGTCTGGCGAGCAGGGCGTATGTAAGCGGCACTCCCTGCACATCGTCTTTCCACGGGATCGCCCAAGTGAACTGGCAGAGGGCTTTCTCTGCCGAGGTGCCCTCGGTTCTCTCGCCCGCCCATTCTTCTTCGGCGATGTCCGCCATCTTGCGCATCGTGCTATGCAGGGCATTCCAGCGGAAGCCGAAGGTACGCGTGGGCGGCGACGGGCCCACCACCTCGCCGTCGGGTTCCACGTGTTGGCCCCGGTGGACGATGCGAGGGTTGACTAAGGCGTTGCGCCGATCCAACTCACACCACACCGTGCCGCAATCAGCGCAGGCGTATGCACCACTAGCACGCGCCGCGAATTCATTTTCGGCATCCTCCCAGCCCCCGAACTGCTCCCGTTCGGGGCATTGCCAGGTACCGCAATGCGGGCATGCTACCATCACACGAGAATCCGAGCCGTTCTTGATCTCGGTATACACCCGACCCTTCTCTATGGACATGGTACATTCGCCATAGAACACGGCGTCCTCGCTGAACGAGGCGGATCGGGCTTCAAATTGCTTGACCGGATCGGTCTCGCGAGAGACCGCGCCCGGCTGATCCATCTTATCCAGCTCCGTAGCTAATATGACCCGGGCCGTGTAGGAGGATCGCTGGGCATCGCTGCCGCCCGCGCCCATGAACCGCACCCTCGCGTCGTTCAGCAGCAGCAGCGATTTCGCCTTGCCGCCCCGACTGCCCGTCCCCGTCTCGGGCAGCAGATGCTTGTATCGGGTCATTTCCAGCGCCGGCAGTATCCGCTCGATCCACACGGACTGCGCCAGCTCGATCACCGGCGCGCAGATTATGATATCCTCGGCCACCTCGAAGAGGTGATACGCGGCCGGGATCACGAGAAAGATGAAGGTCTTGCCGCCCTGCACTGGCCCGCTGCCGATGAACCGGCGAAAGACCCCGCCGTCCATAATCTGCAGCACCTGGCGCGTCCAGGGCATAAATGACGTCTTGAACCGCAGGCCCCGCCTCGGCCCGGTGGGCAGGATCATCTCGGTCTCGGCGAACTCCAGGCGCGAACGCAACTTCCGCGGGCTGATGGCCCTGTAGAACGCCGTGATCGGCGCCAGCCAGTCCATCGCGGCACCTTGTTTAGCGGCCTTAGATAGTTGCGTCCGCTTCACCATCAGATGCTTTCCTTCCCGCGAATCATCTACATTCCCAACTCCCGGACGACCTCGTTGATCGCGTCCCTGATGGCCTCGCCAACATCCGCACCGTGCTCTCGCGCGATGCCTTCGAATGCCGTGCGCAGTCTGTGGCCGGCCACGCGGAATTGCGACGTTATCTCGAGGGCGTTAACCAACTCGCCGGATTCCCGATCAAGCTCGATGCGCATCAGCTGCGACCGCAGGTCTTTAATCTCCCGTTCGAAGAAGGCTATCGATTCCGGTCTCGGATCGGCGGCCTTCTTCAGCCGCTTGTCCATGTACTCCCGGAGGTATGCGCACAACGAGCGGAGGTCGATACGCGCCTTACCACCCGCTTCGATCTTGCCGGCCCGCCGCATTTCCTTCACGTTGCGTTCCGTGCAGCCCAGGAGTTCAGCGGCCAAGCTCAGCGTTACGTCTGGCACATCCTTCGGGCCCTGCAGGCTCTGCCACTCGCGGAGCTGCCGGTACTCGCTGATGGTCAGGCTGTGCGCGTTTTTCCGGTACTTGGCGAGCAGCTGCCCGAGCGATGGTTCAAATACATTGCCAAAGACATCCTTCGCCGGCGGCTTCTCGCCGGCGGGTGCGGGCTCCGGTTGGCGCGGTTCAGCTCTTGCAGCAGCTTTTCGGCGGGGCTCTGGGCGACGGCTTCGAGCCGCCTTTTTCCGCACTCGCTTCTTCGCTGATGGCTTTTTGCTCCCGGACTTCGACGGACCTTTTACCCCCGCCTTTTTCCGCCTCGCTGGCGCCGGGGCCAGTGATACTCTCTTCCGCGTCGCCTTAGCCACATTCAATTGCCCTCATGCGGCATCCGCACTTTCATCAATGGTACATAATATCGACAGCCGCTGCAACTCACAGCCAGCCGGGGCCCACAGAAGAGGATGCCGCATGGTGGTGTGCCCCATTCCGGTTTCCATGCGCATCCGGCAGGCTGGTTTGCCCGCTGTCGGGGCGCACGTGGTCGCCTCATTCTGGGCGCCGCGCAGGCTGTTCTGCCCTCCGCCGGCCACATTACGAGAGGCTTCGGGGAGATCCATCTAGCAGCCGCCCCAGTCCTATCATTTGGATGCCCTCCGCAAAAACCCTTGACTGCTAATATCGGAGTCTCGATAATTCCGATAGAATGTTATAGCTATGGCACACTTGTTAGGATGTGTTCCGATGTCGGCCATCATCGTTTCAGCGTGTTTATTAGGCGTACCCTGCCGCTGGCATGGCCGCGCCGTCAGCCCGTCCAGCGTTTTGCGGAGATTCCGTCTGGCACATCCCGATATCCGGCTCATCGCCGTCTGCCCGGAAGAGATCGGCGGATTGCCGACGCCCAGGCCGCCGGTAAAGCGGCGACGCGGCCGTGTATTCGAGACCTGTGCCGAGAAGCCAAATCGGCGTGATGTTACCGGACGCGATGTCACTGATGCTTTCCGGGCGGGAGCCGCCGGCACGCTTGCTATTGCCCGCGAGAATGGCTGCCATGCCGCCATTCTTTGTAAGTGGAGCCCGTCTTGCGATCTAATATGATTCTGCCCGCGGGATTGTCAAGCCGGAAGCCGGCACCTGGTCCTCGACTACCTCGCCGTATGCTTCACCCAGCAACTCGGTCAGTGCATCCTCATCGAACCCGAGCAGCTCGATGTCGAAGTCCAATTCCTGCAACTCGCCGATCTCCAGCTTCAGCAGCGCCTCATCCCAACCCGCGTTCGCAGCCAGCTTGTTGTCCGAGATTATCACCGCACGCTGCCATCACCCGGCCGTGGCCCGCGATGATGCCCCCTTCCGGGTCAATCAACACCGGGTTCGTCCAGCCGAATTCCCGGATGCTGGCGACGATCTGAGCCACCTGCTCTTCGCTATGTGTCCGGGCGTTCCCAGCGTAGGGTTCCAGCACGTCCACCGAACGATATATCACGCTCAGCTTTTTGCCGGCGACTTTCTTTTTCCTTTTCGACATATCGGCTTCTGTCTCTTTGCCTTCTGTCCTGTCATCATCTGCCATCGGTCCACGATCACATCGCAATACCTCGGCTCGATCTCCATCCCATAGCAAACACGCCCGAGCTGCTCGGCGGCGATCAGCGTCGTGCCCGAGCCGAGGAAGGGGTCGTAGACGAGTTCGCCGGGCTTTGTGCTGTCGCCCATCTGCTCTGCTACCAACTCCATCGGCTTGATTGTTGGGTGCGCTTCGCTTTGCGTAGGGCGCTTGTATTCGAAGATGGTGTCGCGTGTCCTCTCCTTTGTGAAGTAGTGACCGGCACCCGGAGTCCAACCATAGAAGATCGGCTCGTGCCTGTAGTGATAGTCACTACGCCCCATCACGAAACTACTCTTCACCCATATCAATGAACGACGCCATATCTTCAAGTCGATGAGCACGGCACCAAAGACGTTATGTAGCGGCCCCGGCGGGGCCGCTACATACCACGCGGCTCCCTTCTCGCAGACCGCCACTGCAAGCGTGAACGCATTGGTCAGCAACGATTGCAGACCAACCTCGTCCAGGTTGTCTCCGGCGACCTCCATTCCGCCCATTCGCTTTCGTTCGGCGGGGCTGTATTGATGGCTGAACCCATCAACATACCCAACTCCGTACGGCGGATCAGTCCAAACCAATCGAGCCTTCTCGCCCGCCATTAGCATCGCAACGTCTTCCTTCTTCGTGCTGTCTCCGCACATCACGCGGTGCGGTCCCATCGTAATCAGATCGCCGGTTTTCGTCCTGGCCTTCTTCGGGGGCTGTGGCACCGCGTCCTCTTCCACCTCCGGCTCATCGACCGGGAAGTCCACCAGCAGCAGATCGAGGTTCAGTCGCTCGAATTGTTCCGGGTCGATATCCTGGAGGCCGTCCAGCAGCCCGGTCACGTCGATCGTGAAGTCGCCCGCGATGTGCGAATTGTTCGCCGTGAGGTTCGCCGCCTGCTCCGTCGCCAGGTCCCAGTCCACCACCCGCACATCGAACCGGTCACCCCCACACACCACATAGACTTTGCCTTGCCTCTTGTGGAACTTGCCCCCTGCCGCCTGCAACTGTGCCACGCGCTGATGCCCGCAGACCAGATTCCCGGTCTGAGAGTTCCAAACGATGCCGCTTATGTCCCCAAACTCGACCAGACTGTGGCGGAGGCCCTCCGCGGCTTCTTGTGTGATATCCCGCGGGTTGTAATGCGCGGGCCGCAAGTCGTCGAACGACCCCGGTATTTTGGGGTATGTTGTCATTTTTTTCCGCCGCGCCATGCTTTGCGCCTCCGGGCCGTTTACATCCTAACTCTATGCTCTGGCCTGCTTTACGCATGAATTCCTTATCATGCGATAAGCGTCAAAAGCGTTTGGGATACAACATAGTCCTTTTTTTCGCCTTAGTGCGTAAAAATGCCGACATATGCGTCGCTGAC
>JAUWKK010000285.1 GCA_030614245.1 Planctomycetota bacterium
CAGGAAGACCTCATCGGAAGCGCCACACTGGACATCGCCGCGGACTGCCTCGGGGCGCGCGTGGTGCCGGGCGGGGTCGAGCTGCCGAAGGCGACCGGAGGCGGCGAGGCCATCGCGGCTGGCGCGGAGGTCTTCTGGGACGTCGCCGATCAGGTCGCGAAGACGGACTCCGAGGCGGGGGCGAACAAGAAGCTCGGCAAGACGGTAGCGGCAACCGCCGATGACGACGCTACCGTCCGCGTCCGGCTCAGCCAGTAGCGGAGGAAGGTGGAGTGGGTGACCTATTGCGGCAAGGAAGCCAATGGCTGGAGCAGATGCGCACGGCGCACTGCTCCAGCCCGGTCACCTACCGGCGCGGCGAGGCCGAAGTGGTAATCAACGCCACATACGGCCGGACAGAGTACGAGGTCGAGGACGACTACGGAATCCGCGTCGCAGCACACGTCACAGACTTCCTCATACTGGCGGCCGACTTCACGCCGACGTTCGGCGAACCGGAAGCCGGCGACCAGATCGTCGCGGACGGCGCGATCTTCGAGGTAATGAGCCTGGGCACGCAGGGCCACTGGCGATGGAGCGATCCGCACCGACAGACGCTGCGTATCCACACAAAGGAAACGGGGACGGAATGAGCGACGGCTGCGAACATTACGAGCAAGTGTGCAAGGTCGAGTTCGCCGCGATCCACGGGAAGCTCGATCGGCTGGACGAGGCGATCCGCGGCAACAGCAAGCCGGGCATCCAGGTTCGTCTCGATCGGCTGGAAGAGGCCAAGAGATTGTGGGGCCGCCTGATCTGGATCATAGTCGGCGCGGCCGTGACCTTAGCTCTCACAGGAATCTGGCAACTGGTGGCCGGGACATAGGAGAACGCTGTCGTGAACAACACCATCATGCGGCTCGTAACAGTCACGGGGACCTACGCACCGCTCGCCGCCGCCAGCATGCTGGGCAGCGTGAACGTCTCGTGCCCACCGGGCAATAGCGGAGATGTCTACATCCGCGGCGACCTCGATGAGGATGTGCCGATAGAGCCGGGAGAGTGGCACGACTTGCAGAGGGTCAACCTGGCCGAGCTCTACGTCAAGGGAACTCCCGGCGACGTCGTCAAGATCATCGGAGGGACTTGGTGATGCCGTACGGAGGAGTCGCCAAAGGTTCGATCACTTCTGAACACATCGCCGCCGGCGCGGTGTCGGAGGTCAAACGGCGCGCCGCGAAGACGGTGACGCTTCACGAATATGATTACGGATTCACACTCGACCCCGACGGCGCCGAGATCATCCATCTTCGCACCGAGTTCATGTATCCGGCGTACCTGGTCAGCAATGCCGCCACCGCCATCGCGGACGGCGAACGCATCGGACAGGAACTCCTGATCGTGCTCAAGGAGGGCTTCGACTTCGAGGGCACCATCAAGATTCTCGATTATGCGAATACGCGCCTTTGCGGCGACTGGTACATCACGACGCCGTTCTCGACGGCCCCGGCGGGACTGTTCCTGGCGCTTCGATGGGACGGCAGCTTGTGGAACGAGATCGCAAGAGCTACGGGCAATCAGACCGAAAGTCCTGGTTCGCACGCGACTGCGATGGGAAGCCAGACCACGGCATCGGGCGACAATGCACTCGCACATGGCGAGAGTACTCAAGCGACCGCCGGAAACTCTCAGGCGGGAGGTGACGCATCGGTGGCGGCGGGACTGAACAGTGTCGCCGGCGGTGCTTCGAGCAACGCTCTCGCTCACAGCGAATGGTGCCGGGCGTCGGGCAAGTTCGGCTCGGTCGGCGATGCACAGGAAGGCTCCTTCACCGCGCTAGGTTGGACCTGGGATGATATGCCCATCACGATCTATCCCGCTGATTCGCCAAGCTATCGATTCCTCATCCAGAGCAATGCCGTCTACGCGCTCGACGCGCTCGTCGTCGCCAGGCGGACCGACATGCCCGGCGAGGTGGCGGCGTTCAGGGTTACAGGATTGATCAGGAACTCGGGCGGGTTCACCAGCGTCTCGGGCGTGAGCACAACTGTCATCCACTATGACGATCCGTTCTGGAGCGTGACGCTCTCGGCCGATGACATCAACAATGCCCTCAACATAAACGTGACGGGAGCGTTCATGAAAACGATCAGATGGGTCGCATCCGTGCGATATGCAAAAGTCATGTAGTCGGCTACGGATACTGAAGCCTGACACAAGGAGAAAAAGATGGCTCTTGTCGATGCTCGTCCGAACGCGACGCCGGCGGTCACATTGGCCGCCGACGTGCTGCGGCAGCGGTTCGCGGCGCTTGTACTTCACGCCGAGAGCGTCTTGCAGCAGACGCGCGGCATAGTCCGCGATTGCGGCCGTGCCGCTCTCGCCGGGGAACTCGGCGCCACAGACGCCGCGGCCCTGGCCTCGGCCTACAAGGCAGCCAGCGATTTCATCAAGGCGGCAAAGGATATCACCGTGGAGGATATGCCAGAGTGACATCGATCATAAGTATCGCAGATGCTCTGGTAACCGCCTTGAACGGCCATTCGTTCAGCGAGCCCTTCACGGCAGCGAGGGCGTACAGGCCGGCCTTCGATCTGAAGGACATGGCCGACCTGCACGTGACGGTCGTGCCGCACGGCATCGAGATGTCAATGGTCGGGCGGAATGTCGCCCAGGACGACGTGCAGATCGACTTGGCCGTCCAGAAGAGACTCTCAGCACCGGAAAACGAGGATGCAGAACTCGATGCTCTGATGGCCCTCGTGCGTGAGATCGCGAACCTCGTTCGCTCGACCCGGCAGTTCGCCGGCGCGATATGGATCAACAGCGAGAACGTGCCTATCTTCTCGCCGGAGCATCTCTCCGAACTGCGGCAGTTCACGAGCGTACTGATACTGACCTTTAGGGTGATAGCGTGATGATCGGCATGTCGGTTAAACGGATGTTCTTCGACAGGAAGGCGGTCACAAGCCGCGTGGATCGTGCGGCTCGGCGCGTCTTGAGCAAGTTCGGTGCGTTCGTGCGTCGTAGGGCCAAGTCGTCCATCCACAAGCGCAAGCGGGCGAGCGCACCGGGCGAGCCGCCGAGTTCGCATTCCGGGCTGCTCAGACGCTTCATCTTCTTCGGTTATGACCGGACCAGGCGAAGCGTCGTCATCGGCCCCCAGATGCTGAACCAGAAAATCGGCGACGCACCGCACGCCCTGGAGCACGGTGGAACGTCTACGGTAGTCGAAGGCTTGCGCAGCAGGCGCGGGAAGCGACGCGTGAAGATATCGGCTCGCCCGTTTATGGGGCCGGCATTCGAGCGGGAACGACCAAAGCTGCCCAAAATGTGGGCTAACAGCGTCAGATAAGGAGCACAACGAATGGCGACATACGTATTGGGAATGAACGCCGGCTTGTACCAAGGCGCGGCCGGATCAACCGATCCTGCCACCATGACCGAGGTGGCGAACGTCCGCGATGTGACGCTCAGTCTCGAGGCTGGCGAGGCGGACATTACCACCCGAGGCAACTCCGGCTGGCGGGCGACGGCGCCGACGCTGCGCGAATGCAGCGTCGAGTTCCAGATGGTCTGGAAGCCGGGCGACGCCGTCTTCGATGCGATCAAGAGCGCGTTCCTGACCGCTGCCACGGTCGCGCTGGCCGTGCTCGATCAGAAGTCGAGCGTGAGCGGGGCACAGGGGCCGCTTGGGGATTTCTCCATCACCAACTTCAGCCGGAACGAGGCGCTCGAGGAGGCCATCGTCGCCGACGTCACGGCCAAACTCGCCGTCTTCGTCGAATGGCACGAGGTGGCATAGGAAAGGCCGCAGGCCTGGAGCAACCGAAGGGAGCGACTATGAAGGCATTCACCGACGCAGCCGGACGCACCTGGACTATCGCACTGAACCTCGGCACGGCGATAGCCGTGAAGGACACGCTCGGCGTCGATCTGCGCCAGCCGGAGGCGGGCGACCCGCCGCTGCTGACGCGGCTGGGCACCGATGAGCTGATGCTCGGCGAGGTGCTCTGCGCATTGCTGAGCGAGCAATTCGAAGCCCACAAGGTCAGTGAAAAGGACGTGCGGGCGAGCTTCGACGGCGCGACGCTGATGGCCGCGCAGCAGGCCTTCTACGAGGAACTGATCGATTTTTTCCGCAAGCGCGGCCGGGCGGATCGCGCCCGCGCCGTGGAGACGCAGATGAAGATGATCGACGCGGCGGTCAAGGCCATCGAG
>JAUWKK010000037.1 GCA_030614245.1 Planctomycetota bacterium
CGAGGCACAGGCCGTGTATGCCGCCGCGCTCGGCGTGAGCGGCGAATACCGGCAGTGCATCATAGCCCTCGAACACCTCGCCTTCGGCTCTCCGTCCCCGCAAGAGACACCTGAATACCGCCCGCCGTACCCCGCTTCCGCCGCCAGGCTGCCACTCGACGTCTCTCAGGATCGGCACGGGCTCTTTGCCCGGAAGCCCGATGTCCTGCTCGCCGACGCACGACGCATCGGGAGGCTTATCGATGTCTACGAAGGGAGACTCGACAGGGCGAGGAAGTTACTACGCGGGGAGGATACCAACAAAAAGCAGCCCGATCAGCTTGCCGCTATAGAGGCTGCATTGCGCGAGGCGCTCATCTGCCAGATTACTCTCGCATGGGCATACCTGCGCGCGGGCGAACCCGACACCGCCAGGGCTCTCGTCGATGAGATGTCCGACTGCGTATTCCCGGAATTCAGGCAGGTCACACAGGCGCACGTGCTCGGCGTGCTCCTCAGGGCGAAGCTCCTGCAGATGAACGGCCGGCACGAAGATGCTCTCAAGATACTCGAACAATGCCGCGACGGAGTCCTGAAGGTGCCCGCGCCGAGCCGGCCGAACGCACCGGACTTCAGGCGGACCGATCCCAGGGCACACGAATATGCCGTCATCCGCGGGGCCATCGCCGACATCTTCGACCTGCTCGGCAGACCCGACAAGGCGATCGCACAACTGGAAGAGGCCCTGGAATACGCCCCGAACGACTTCCAGATACTCTTGCCACTGGCCAACGCCTACTTACTCCTCGCCGTCAAACCAGCGAAGGAAAAACAGTCCTTCGCCATCGACCTGCTGGACAACCTGAAGAGAGACCTGCTCGATGTGCAGTTCGACACGCGCGACGAGATACTGAAGAACGTCGACCGTGTCAGGGCGGTCCTGCGTTCGCCAAAGCCGGGCAGCGGTCAAGTCCACAGCCGGATGATCCCCCTCGAAAAAGCCACACAGTCCCTGGAAAGAAGCGGCAGCCTCGACGATTTACGCAAGGCCCGCTTCGCACCGCAACTCAACACGGTCAGGCTGCTCGTTGCTTCCAGGGAATATGCCATCGACCACGCAACAAAGACAGCCGACCGACTGCTGGAAAGGCACATCGACAGCCCAAGCCGCAGAATGATACTTGCCATGGCAAAGCTCGAACGCTACCGCGACGACATCCGGGCGGCAGACGAACTGGCTCGACGCGCGCATTCGATAGGACGCATGGTCCGACCGTACCATGCTGCCGCGGAAGACGCCGATCGGCAGGAGTGGGAGTCACGGGGAATCAAGAAACGTGCCAAGTTGGAAGGCAGAAGTATTACGACGGAGCTTAACAATGAGATGCAAAAGCTCGCGCTCGCGGCTAAGGCAAAGGAAGAACGGGCTATGGCCGAGGCTATAGCCAAGTTGCGACGGCTCTATCCCAAACAGGCGGAAGCCGCCGGAAAGCTGCTCGCAGGGGATGAGCTTGAACAGGCGGGCCGGGTATTCACAGCCATCCAGCATGATCTGCGCAGCGACAGCACCAGGTTAAGGAATCAAGCCCTGAATACTCGCAGACATGCACACGTGGAACTCATGCGACTCGTGATGGAATGGCCCGACTTCCAGCCGGCTTACTATGTTGCAGTCGATCTGCTGGCCGCCGGCAACGCCGCCGAGGCGGCTGGGATTCTCGACGGGGCAACGGCATCGGGGGAGCGCTCCCAACACTTGCGCAACTGGGTGGGCCTTGCCGTCGCCTTGATCGTGGACGGACGGGGCGACGAGGCCCTGCTGGCGATTAGCCGCGCCCGAGGGATCGCCGCTCTGGACCGCAATGAACTGCTCCACGAGCTGCATCTGCTCGCCCTCATCGGCGCGAGCAGGCCCGAGCGGGCCAAGGCGCTGTGCAGCACGGAAGGCCGCCTGCCTGCCGGCATCCGCACAGCCTATCTCGAACTTGCCCGGCAGCCCCGGCACGCAGCCGCAGCGGCGGCGCTCGGCATCGGCAGGGGGATGCTCTGCATGCTTTATGGCGAACACGAAGCAGCACGGGACGAGTTCGACGCAGCTAGAGATGTCCTCGTCACGTCGCCGCTGCCTGAACTCTGGAACGCGCGCTCGATGCTGCACGCGGGTGACGTGGAGCGGGCCGTCGCGGCCGCCCGCGCGCTCTGCTAAAAAGAGAAACAACTCGCCGCCGCCTGGATTGCTCTGGGCGACGCGCAAATGGCGGCGAAGGACCCGAAAGCCGCCGTGGAAGCGTACCAGAAAGCTGCTGAGATCGAGGCGAACTGGGCCCCCTGCCACGCGAAGCTGGCGGGCGCGCTACTCGATGTCGGCAAGACCGGCCAGGCCAGGCGCGAATACAAAATCGCTGTCGACGACTGCGGCTCGAGCGACCCGCGAACCCTCGCGGAACTGGCCCTGCTGCTCGCACGCGAGAATAAGGCGGATCGCTCCGCCGAACTGGCCGAAAAGGCGTCAGCCGCCGAGCCCACGAATCCGCGCGTTATACTCGCTCGCGGGGCAAGTCTTTTCGCGCAGGGCCACCTCGAAAACTCGTTAGAACAGTTGGAAGCCGCCGCCGCGGGCGACATCAACAGTGCCGAAGCACGATGGTTCCTCGGCCGATGCCTGCGAAAGCTCGGAAAACCCGCAAGGGCGCAGAGGGCGTTCAAGGCCGCTAACCAGCTCGACCCGAACGGCCCATTCGGACGCGAGCCGACGTCACCGTAAGGGGACGACCTCCCGCCTGGCCGCTGAACACGAGAGGGCAGGACGGTAATCCACGCATGACCGAATCGGACAACGAACGCAAGACCGGTAAATTCCCGGTCGAAACATATCATCAAAGCATCAGCGTGCCGTTCGAGTTCCCGGTTCATTTCACACGCAACCTGTTCGATCGGGGCAATAGCCTTTTTGCTTCGGTAGTTGACCGCCTGGACGAGAGACGCCGCCACCGAGCGGCGTTCTACGTCGATTCCGGCGTCGCCGAGAGCCACCCGCAGCTCATACGGCAGATCAAGGAGTATTTCCACGCCCGGCCGAATATGATGGAGCTCGCGGGGTCGCCCGAGCTCGTACACGGCGGCGAGAGTGCGAAGGCCGGCTGGGAGGCCGTGCGCGACGTCATGTGGGCCATCGGCAATCTGCATCTCGACCGCCAGAGCTTCGTAGTGGCCGTCGGCGGCGGCAGCGTGCTCGACATGGTCGGATTCGCCACGTCTATCGTTCATCGGGGGCTCAGGCTGATACGGATTCCCAGCACGACCCTCGCCCAGAACGACGCAGGCGTCGGCGTCAAGAACGCAATGAACGAGCACGGGATGAAGAACTTCGTCGGAACGTTCGCGCCGCCGTTCGCCGTGATCAACGACTTCGCATTACTGCACACGCTTGCCCAGAAAGACTGGATAGGTGGCGTTGCAGAAGCCTTCAAGGTTGCCGTCATCAAGGACGCCTCGTTTTTCGAGTTTCTCTGCGAGAACGGCGCCGCTCTTCGCGCGCGCGATCAGGAAGCGATGGAGGAGACGGTGCGCCGCTGCGCCATTTTGCATCTCGATCACCCCCGCACCAGCGGCGATCCCTTCGAGTTCGGCTCGGCAAGGCCGCTGGATTTCGGCCACTGGGCCGCGCACAAGCTCGAGACGATGTCGGGCTACAGTCTCGGTCACGGGCAGGCCGTGTCGATCGGCATCGCCGTCGATTCGCATTACGCAATGGCACGGGGGCTGATTGCGTCGGATGAGTATGAGCGGATAGTGGCGGGGCTGGCGGCCTGTGGCCTGCCGCTGTGGAGCGAACTGCTCGAGGAACGCTCGCCCGACGGCATCCTGCTCGTGCTCGACGGCTTGAGGCAATTCCGCGAGCACCTCGGCGGTACGCTCACCATAACACTGCCGGACGGCATCGGCGGCAAGTGCGAGGTCCACAAGATGAACGTGGACATGATCGAAGATGCGGTGGCCGACCTGAAGAAGCGCGTTCCAGTGAACAGTGAACAGTGATCAGTGTTCAGTCAAGGTCGTCTTGCTGACGTGTCACCCCCAGCCCCGCACGCCCTTCATAGCCCCGCAGGGGCGGCATCTTTCCGTGGGGCAGGCAGGGCGGTGGGCTATTTTATTTCGCCCCTTACGGGGCTTGTGCAATTTGTCGCTCTGAACCCCACGGCGATGCCGTGGGCTGTTCTATTTCGCCCCTTACGGGGCTGGAATCCGCCGGCCGTATTCTTAACACGCCAAACACATGAGCCATCTCGGCATCCAGACCTCTCTTATCTGTGTCTATCCCTGCCGAAGGCAGGCGGGTGCCTGCCCGCCCCCGCCATAGGCGGGCGGGTATGGCGGGGTTCCATCCCCGCCTCAAGCGGAATACTCTCAGGGCCTGCGGGGGAGATACTTTTTGTAACTGCGCTCATCACAAGCGGCACCGAACAACGCAACCGGCTCCGGTGCATCTTTTTTTCTTGCTAATACGCTCTGCATGCATATAATTTGCGTTTTGCACCTGTCCCCTGCTACAAGGTGACTGTACAACAGCCCACGGAGACGGACATGGCCAAGCTGCAACCCGCTGATTTTCGCAATATCGCTCTTGCCGGGCATGCCTCGACAGGCAAGACGTCGCTTGCCGAGTGCCTGCTTTTTGCGGCGAAGGCTACGACTCGCCTGGGTAAGGTGGACGACGGGACGTCGATCCTCGATTTCGAGGAACAGGAGAAGGAGCGCAAGAACTCGATCGACTCGGCCATCGCAAATTGCACCTGGCAGGGCAAGACCATTCAGATCATCGACACCCCCGGTTACCTCGATTTCGTCGGCGATATGCGCGGCGCACTGCACGCTGTCGAGACGGTTGTGCTGCTCGTGTCGGCACCGGCCGGTCTGGAACTTAACACCCGCCGCGCGTGGGATGCCGCCGAAGAAGTCGGGGTGGCGCGAGCGATAGTCATCAACAAGGTCGCCTCCGAAAACGCCAAGTTCTTCGACACACTCGATGCTATTCAGGAGAGTCTCGGGCGCCGTTGCGTGCCGATGACGATCCCCGACGCCGAAGGCCCGGCCTGCTCGAAGATCATCAGCACGCTCAAGCTGCCGGCCGACCTCTCGGGCGACGTGGCCGACAGGGCGAGCACCATCCACGAAATACTAATGGAATCAATCGTCGAGGCCGACGAGGCCCTCATGGAGCGCTATCTCGAAGGTGAAACCATCAGCGATGAAGAGCTGAGCTCCGTCGTCTCGAAGGCCATCGTGGAAGGCACGCTCGTGCCGGTCTTCGCCACCTCGGCGTCGAAGGAGCTGGGCATCACGGAACTGCTCGATACGATCGCGATGTTCTTCCCCTCGCCGGTGGATGCCGGCCCGGTGACGGGGACGAAGCCCCACTCGGAAGAGGAGTTCCAGCTCGATCCGTCGGAGGATGCCCCGTTCAGCGCGCAGGTCTTCAAGGTCATGAGCGACCCGTTCGTCGGGAAGGTGACGTTCTTCCGCGCAAGGACGGGTTCGTCTGCTGCCGTCACGCCGTTGTATCTGCCGCGCACGGGCAAGTCGGAGCGTACCGGCGGATTCTTCTCGCTCATGGGCAAGGAACAGCAGCCCGTTGAGAGCGTAGTGGCCGGCCAGATATTCTGCACGGCCAAGGGCGATGCGTTCCGGATCGGCGATACGGTCTGTGACGAGAAGAGCCCGATCGTCTACCCCGAGATAAGTTTTCCGACGCCGATGGTCTCGCTCGCGGTCCGGCCGGAATCGCGCGGCGATGAATCCCGCCTCAGCGGCAGCCTGGCAAAACTGAGCGAGGAGGACCCGACGTTCCGCGTCGAGCGCAACATGCAAACCAAAGAGATGATCATCACCGGCACGAGCACGCTGCACCTCGAGATAATGCTGGCGCGCCTTAAGGATCGCTTCAATGTCAATGTCGTCACGCACGAGCCGAAGATCGCATATCTCGAGACGATAGTCGGCACGGCGCAGGCGAAGTATCGCCACAAGAAACAGACCGGCGGCCGCGGCCAGTTCGCCGAAGTCTATCTGCGGCTCGAGCCGAACGAACGCGGTGCGGGCTTCGAGTTCCGCGACGAGGTCGTCGGCGGCTCGGTGCCGCGCCAGTTCATCCCGGCCGTCGAGAAGGGCCTCCGCGAGACTATGGCCGAAGGCGTGATCGCGGAGAGCCAGGTCGTCGACATCAAGGTCGCTCTCTTCGACGGCTCTTTCCATGCCGTCGATTCATCTGAAGCCGCATTCAGGACTGCCGCCCGCAACGCCTTCCGCGAGGGCTTCAAGAACGCCAAGCCTGTGCTGCTCGAACCGATGGTCAATGTCGAGGTGACCGCGCCCAGCCAGTTCATGGGCGACGTAACCAGCGACATCAACGGCCGCCGCGGCCGGGTGCATGATGTCGAAAGCATCGGCGACATGCAGGTCATCAAGGCCATCTGCCCGTTGGCCGAACTCCAGCGATACTCCACCGAGCTGCGTTCGATGACAGGCGGACAAGGCAGCTTCGCGATGGAGTTCTCGCACTACGACGTCGTCCCGAGCATGAAGCAGCAGCAGATCGTCGATGCCGTCCAGAAGGCGAAGGAAGAGAGCAAGTAGTTCCGGACGGGCCGATACTGACAAACCAAAAGCGCTCGATCGCACCGCAGGAAGGAGCCTTAAGGCCGCCTGCGGTGTTTTTTTTCGCCGGTGGGCAACCCGGCAGAATCCCATAGAATACAAGCACCGAACCTGTTATCCTGTGGTGCGGTGCATGGGATTACCCGGAGTTAGGCTTCAATGATCGAATGGGTCAAGCAACTCGATCCGAGCATCGCCCTTGCGATCATCACGTTCATTCCGGCTCTCGAACTGCGCGCATCGATCCCTTACGGCATCGTGCGCGGCTACGGCTGGCCCTACGTCGTCGCGGTCTGCATCGTGACGCACATCATCCTGGGCATGCTCGTCTTCCTGTTTCTCGCCAAGTTCCTGCACCTGTTCCTGCGCTGGAGGTGGTTTGCCCGGGTGTATGACTATTACGTCACCCGCACGCAGCGGAAGATACAGAAGCCCGTCGAGAGGTGGGGGGAGCTGGGGATAGCGATGTTCATCGGCGTGCCGCTGCCGGGCTCGGGCGTCTACACCGGGGCGCTCGCGGCATACATCCTGGGTCTCTCCTGGCGCAAGTTCGTAGTCGCCAATATCATCGGCGTGCTGATAGCGGGGACGGCCGTAACCGTCATCTGCCTCTTCTTCAGGGAGAGCGCCGGCTGGCTGATCAAGATGATCTGATTCGGCGGCGGCTGCGGACTGAGCCCGGTCTCAGTAACCAGTAAGCAGTAAGCAGTAAGCAGTATTGGCCACTGATCACTGAACACTGAACACTGGCCACTGGATTACTTCGGCACCAGCGTCACTTCGATCTTCTCTCCGAACCACGCGCGGCCGACGGCTGTCATCTCGAAGACAACCTTCTTGCTCACTGCGAGCGAGCCGGCCAGTGCGAACTCGGTCACCCGCGCATCCGCAAGCGGCGGCACGTCTTCGGGGATCGGCTGAACGAACCTCAGGCTGCGCCTCGCGCGACATCCGAGAGCGACGAGCCCCTGCCTGCCTGCCGCCGTCTTCTTCCCCAGCCACTTGACCTCGCCGGTATTCACGATGGCGGCGCGGGCCATTATCGGCTTGCCCCCGTCGATGGTGATCTTCCCGGCCGACTCGGCGGCCCGCCATCTGCCCGAAGCATCGCGGATCTCAATCCTGCTGAACTCCGCATTGAAGTACTTCGGCGGATTCTTGCCGGTATACTTCCCGTTGCCGACCGATACGATGCGGACGTTGGCCGAGTCCTTGCCGGCGGCCTCGGTGCGCAGCCCGGGATAACGGCCGGCCTCGACCGCGGCCCAGTATTTCTTCTCGATTGCCTTGTACATACCGTAGATGCCGCCTGCGTGCGCGTCACGGTCGACCGTCAGCCAGACATTCGGCTTGCGCCTCGGTCGGCTCCGCGTGATCTTCGATGCATACCTGCTGATGACGTCGCCGACGGGCCGGGCGGTGCCGTCGGGATTGATGATGCCGAAATCGCCGTTCTCTCCGGCGCATAACCCGCCCGGATACCACCAGCAGACGCCGCCTGTCGAGCCGGATTCGAGCATCATGCGATAGAACATCTCGTAGTGCTCGGCCTGCCGCTCGAGCAACGCGGTGCTGACCTGCATATCGGCGCGATCCCATACGCTCAGGCCGAAGTCGGCCCACATCACCGGCCGGCCCGGTGCCGCCATTCGAGCGTACGCCGCCGTGAAATGACCGGGCCGCACGCGGCTCCAGTCGCCGACCCGCCCGTGGCCCCCGGGGCAGATTATCTCCATCGACCTCGCCAGCCCCTGGAGGTCATACGCCAGCGAATGCGCCGGATCGGCCGTCGGGTCGCCTGAGATCGTCATGCGACAGCTCACAAGATGATTCGGATCGACCGACTTGACCAGCCGCGCGGCCTCGGCGTGAGAGCGGCTCAGCAGGCAATCGAGGAACATACGATAGGCGGCGACCATCCGGCCCCACGGGCCGTCCTTGCTAACCTGCTCGTCCGATGGCCCGGTCACCCTGCCGCCGAGCTTAGGGCAGGGCACTCCCCAGTCGCGCTCGGCATCCGCAATGCTGCCATAGCGTTCGACGATCCAGTCGCGCCACTTGCCGTCCCAGCGCCGGCGATCATCGCGCTTCCCCCACGCCGGCTCCCAGGCGATGTCGTATGCGAAGACGTTGTCGTGCTCCTTCAGCCTGTAATTCTCGATGATCGCCTTGATCTTGGGCCACTGGAAATCGAGCGGAGTGCCCGGCCGCAGCGACAGGCTCACCCGCAGACCGCGTTCCTCGCATCGACGCAGCAGGTCGAGCAGATTCCCGCGCTCAAGGGCACGGTGATACACGAACACGCTGACCATGTTGAGCTTCATCGCTGCGATGCGGTCGAGGTCCACGTCGATGACATCAGGATTATATGACTGCGAACTGAGCCAGCTTTCGGAGTACTCGCCGTCGTCGATCGCGATGCCGGACGACGGTATGTAATTCACGCCGTGCGGGTACCATTTCTTTGTGCCGATATAGAAATCCTCGTCGCGCGCGGTCATGTACTGCCGCTTCTGTTTCGGACGCCAGACGTTGATCTCGTGCCGCAGCGAGTCTATGAGCGTGCCGCTCGCTCTCAGGGTCGCCTCAACTGTATACGGTGCATCCTGAAAACGCTTCGCATCAAACGGGCAATCGACGCTGGTGCGCTTGCCGGGCGCCAGAGCTATCGGAAAGGACTTCTCGAAGACAACACCAGCGGTCTTCAGGCTCTTCACGCGGCTGAGCACTTCCGCCTGGGCCGGGGCGCGGCCGAAGTTCGCGACGGTAGCGCCTATAGTCACCTTCTGGGCGTCGAAATAGGTATACCAATCCGAGCCGCCCTCGAGCAGATAGACGCCTCGGGCCAGCACGCGGGAGAGGTCGATTACCAGTCGGCGGAGTTCCCTGGAGCGGCTCAGTTCCTTCTGAGAGTAGTTGAGCGCGACCCAGGCCGCCCCCTTGGACGGCCCTGCCGCGTGGATGAGCATCGTAGCGGGGAATCCGCAGCGACGGCCTCTCGAATCGGTCGCCTCCATCAACGGCACCCACCGCCAGTTGCGGTTCTTGCGATAGCCCGTTGCCTGGCCGCGCACGTGCGAAGAGATCAGCCTGGCGGGCTTCGGCAGGCGCCGGTGTGAGAGTATCGACTGACGCTTGCTCTGTGCCACGCGGAGCGCATCGGTCATCGGGTAGAACCTGTAGCCCGGTGAGAGTGTATCGAGCTCCGGCGGCCGCTCTGCCGCGATTCGTGGGAGGCTGCCGGGCGGCGGCTTGGCGACGCCGATCTGGTCAATCGACCACATCTGCGGGCCGGTGTGAGTGGCCGCCAGGCTGATGGTCAGCCGCTCGGCGTTCTCGGGGTTCAGCCCGTCGCCTGCACCCCCACGGCCCTTCGGTCTGAACTGACGCGGATCGAGTGCGTAACGCTGCCACCTCGGCGTCAGGTTGACGGTGGCGCCCCAGCGGGAGCCGTCCTTTTCGGCCCATTCGATAGAGAGCGAGCGTGTGTGCTCGTCGCCCTTAGCCCAGAAGCACGTCATCGTCCGGCCCTGGGCGAAGGGTTTCGTCACCGGTGGCAGCGATATCGTCTCCCAGCCAGTCATATTGGGCACGGTCGCGTGCAATGCCTGGCTTGTGCGGGCGGCGCCCGGGCCGGTGAAGCTGTAGACGGCCTTCGATTTAGCGGCATCGCTCGACGCGCGCCATCCGGCGGGTTCGGTTTCGAAGTCGAAGAGAATCCTCTCGGGCTTTGTCGCGTTGATGATCTCGAGCGCTCCCTCTCGATCGATCCAGCGGCCGTCGAACTTCGCAACGAGGCGCTCGAAAGCCGGCATACCGAGGGCTATCACGTCGCCGCCCCCGCGCAGGTATCGTGCTATCGTCGGCGCCGCCTCGAGCGGTATGACCCGTGCGTTGGTCAGAATCAGCATGTCGAAGTGCTCGGCGGCCAGCACAAAGGGATTCGTTATCTGTTCGGCGTCCAGGAAACAGACGGCCGCGCCCGTCGCCTCGAGCTCGTCGGCCAGCTTGAATGCGAGGTTCTGATCCAGGTCGGGCAGCTTGTCCTGCAGGACGGCAATAGTGGCCGCTGTTGTGCGGCGATGGCTGACTCTCCTGAGGATGAGGATCGCCTCCTCCCGCTGAGACCGCTCTGTCGCGGCGTCGGGCTGTGCGGCGGTATTCTCGGCTGAATAAGCAGCAGCCGACAGTAAAACCGCGGCAACGACACTCCACATCAGTTGCCGGCTATGGAAAGATCGGGAGGTGCGCATTCATATCCTCCTCAGGCTGGCTCAGCTCACATGGGGCAGTTTAACACCTGTGGTGCATACTTTCCAGTCTGCTGATTAACTGGCAGGCACCCGATGAACCCGCCTGCGGAGGGAATGGAACCACAGATGAACGCAGATAAACACAGATAAGATGGTGTGGATGCCGAGATGGGGAATATGTCTGGCGTGTTCAGAATACCTGTGGCAGGTTACAGCCCCGAAGGGGCGAGATAGAATAGCCCACGGCAACGCCGTGGGTGCAGAGCGGGAAATTGCACAAGCCCTGAAAGGGCGTAATAAGAAAGCCCACGGCAACGCCGTGGGTACGGTTGACGAGTGAAATCCCAGCCCCAACGGGGCGGAGTAGTGCCGGGTATCGGCAGGCCATGCCGTACCCGCCCCTGCCTGCCGGCAGGCAGGCGCCTCTGGAGGGGGCAGGCAGGCCTGCCCCACGGAGAGATTCTGCCCCAGGGACAGATGCCGCTCCTTCGGAGCTCTCGGCAGGCTTAGCTCATACGAGGAGGGCCCGCAACATGCCACGGTCTCGGGGGGACAACGCAAGCGGCTCGTACACAAGAACCGGCGGTGCCTGCATTACGTCCGGCTACTCGCCGCCAACTCCCTTGCCGAGCCCGCCGCGGACGGCCAGCAGATCGAGGATATTCACGACATCATCACCGTTCACGTCTGCTTCCGGCGGGGCGCAACTGCTGCCGGACTTGCCGAGGTTGGAGCGGACGACGAGCATATCGAGGACGTTCACTTGGCCATCGCCGTCAACGTCAGTGGTAAACGTCAACATCGCCGTCAGTTCCGTGTCGCCGGCCATTGTAACGGTTGCCGGCTCGCCTGCGGCACCGTCAATGTTCTCGACGTTGCCGGCCCAGTAGTTGAAACGCCAGCCACTGGCGGGGCAGACGGCTATCTCCAGGCGGCTGCCTTCGGGATACCACGGCTCCTCCTCTCCGTCGGGGCCGGAAATAACACAGCCGGCCAATTCCGCTTCCACAGGCCTGACGCTCACCGTCAGGCGATAGCACGTCCTGAAGTGGGCGAACAGCGTCATCGGGTTGCCATCGGAAGTAGGTTCGGCGATGATGTCATGGAATTGTGCTCCGCCGTCGGACCATTGAGTGAAGATATGCTTGCTGCCGGGCCCGCCGTACTGTGGGCTGCGCACGCCGACCGTGTGAGCCGCTCCCCTGTCGGTGGTGAATTGATACGGTGCCGTGTGCGGTTCGCCGTCGACGATCACTTCAAGGCTCTGCGGGACCGTCGCGATAAGGACGGCCGTCTGCTCGACGAAGTGCCCCACGTATGTGCAATCCTTCTCGACGACGATTTCGAGCGGGTTCCGCCTTGAGGCGTTCGAGCTGTCCGGGCCGGTCCAGTGATCGAACCTGTAGCTGTTGCCGTCGTGCGCGAAGACTGACACCGCCGTGCCCCTCGCATAGATGGCATGCAAACGCCCGTCGTCGGTGGGGAGTATTCTGATAGGCCTCGGGACGAGAGTGTACGCCCAGCGCGCGAGGCCCCACGGGTCGGAATCGAGTGTCAGGCAGACCGTGTCCTCCGTCACATAGTGTGCGACGCACCTCAGGGGTCTGTCCATTACCACGGTGATCGGATTCGGCCTGCTCTCGATATCATCGGGTGACGGCAAGTCGGGGCACTCCCAGTGGTCGAACTGATACTCGCCGATTTGTTCCTCGGCGAAAACCGTTACGACCGTATCCCTCTCGTATACGGCATGGACTCTGCCGTCGAGGATGGGCACATAATACAGCGGCTCGGGATCGAGCGTAAAGGCATGGAGCGCCAGCCCCCACGGATTGGTATCCAGTGTCAGCTCGACGGTGTCTTTCTTGACGTAGCGCGCGATAACGGTTCGGGACTGGTCGAGGAGCAATGTAAGCGTGTTGTCTACGTCGGCTGGTGCAGTCTGTGCGCTGGAGACTACCCAATGCTCGAACCAGAGGTCTTCAATCCGTTCCTTTGCGTGAATTGTGACCAGGGTATCCCTCTCGTATACGGCATGCACTCTGCCGTCGAGGATGGGCACATAATACAGCGGCTCGGGATCGAGCGTGAAGGC
>JAUWKK010000089.1 GCA_030614245.1 Planctomycetota bacterium
AAACAAAACGAGCCGCCCGGGAGGGGCGAAGCAAAAAAGAACCGTGCCCCGTCGGGGCCCAGCTATTATACTGTCTGATTCCTGGGGGCTGAAGCCCCAGGCTACATGCCTTGGCCGCTACGCGGCCAGGGATCAACTTGCAGGCGATTCAGGTTGAAAACATCCATTGCCTTTGGATCACGGTTGTCCAGGATACCTCACGATCTGGATACAGACTCCGCAACACAATAAACGGTTGCCTCTCCCAAGCCCGCGTCGTACAATCGCGGGCGCGGCGATGCGGGGCGGCAGGTAAAGGAGTTGCACATGCGAACGGTTGTCACCGGTGGCGCGGGATTTCTCGGCTCGCACATCTGCGACTATCTACTCGATAAGGGGCACGAGGGCATATGCCTCGATAACCTCATCACCGGCAGTACCGACAACATCTGCCACCTGATGGGCAACGATCGCTTCATGTTCCTCAAGCACGACGTAACTAACTATAATTTCATCGATGGTGACGTCGATAACGTGCTGCATTTCGCGTCGCCGGCGAGCCCTGTGGACTACCTGAACTATCCGATCCAGACGCTCAAGGTCGGCTCGCTGGGCACTCACAAGGCGCTCGGCCTTGCCAAGGCAAAGACCGCACGGTTCCTCATCGCGTCGACCTCTGAGATATATGGCGACCCGCAGGTACACCCGCAGACGGAGGATTACTGGGGCAACGTCAATCCTATCGGATACCGTGGCGTTTACGACGAGGCCAAACGCTTTGCCGAGGCGATGACCATGGCGTATCATCGCTACCACGGCGGCGAGACGCGCATAGTGAGAATATTCAACACCTACGGCCCGCGCATGCGGCTCGACGACGGCCGAGCATTGCCCACCTTCATGGGGCAGGCGCTGCGCGGCGAACAGATTACAGTCTTCGGCGATGGCTCCCAGACGCGAAGCTTCTGCTACGTCGCCGACCTCGTCGAGGGTATCTATCGACTGCTCGTGTCCGACGAGACCATGCCGGTGAACATCGGAAATCCCGAGGAACTGAGCATAATGCAGGTGGCCAACGAGGTGCTCGAGCTTATCGGGGGCCGCTCGCGGATCGTCAGGACCCCGCTGCCAAACGATTACGCCGACGATCCAAAGGTCAGGCGGCCGGACATCACCCGGGCACGCAACATCCTCGGTTGGGAGCCGAAAGTCACCCGGGCCGAGGGTTTCAAGGCGACGCTCGAGTATTTCAGAAGCGGACTCGAAGAGCAGGCCTCCTGAAGGACCAAATGCGCGTAATAGACACTCACAGCCACTGCTTCCCCGATGATCTCGCCGGGCGGGCGATTGATTCGCTCGAGGCCCTCGCCCCGTGGAGCGCCGTGGGCGAGGGAACCATCGCCTCGCTGATCGACTCGATGGATGCGGCGGGGATCGACGCGGCCGTCGTCTGCACGATTGCCACGAAGCCCGGACAGGTGCCGGCCATCTTCGATTGGTGCAAGAGCGTTCGCAGCGAACGCATCATCCCGTTCCTGTCGGTGCACTATTCGATGCCGGACGCCGGCCGTTGGCTCGAACGCTTCGCCGAGGCCGGCTTTCGCGGCATCAAGCTGCATCCGATGTATCAGGACTTCCCCGCCGACGATCCGCGCCTGGACTGCATCTATGCGGCGGCGGCCGAACTCGGGCTCGTCATCGCGATGCATTCGGGCTGCGACGTCGCATTCCCCGACGAAGACGACCGAGCCACCCCGGTCCGGCTGCGAAGCATCATCGACCGCTTCCCCGAGCTCAAGCTCCTCTGCCTCCACTTGGGCGGATGGCGCATGTGGGACGACGTCGAGCGATATCTCGTCGGGACGAGCGTCTACTTCGAGACGTCGTTCACCCTCGGCTATATCGATCCGGGGCGCAAGCTCGACATCATACGCAGGCACGGTATCGACCGCGTGATGTTCGGCACCGACTGGCCGTGGCGCGACCAGGCGCGGAACCTCGAGCACCTCAAGCGGATCGGCCTGACGCCGGGCGAACTCGAAAGCGTATTGAGCGGCACCGCGGCCGGGCTGCTTCAACTTGACGACGCAGACCAGCCGGCAGGCGGGCAGGGGCGGATGAAGCAGGGGTTCAAAGCCACATGATCGGCCCAGTGCAACTGGCTTGTTTCCTGGCGCCGGCGGCGATTGATCTGGATTCCGTCGGCAGGATGCCGAAGAACCTGCTGGTCTTGCAGGCTGCGGTCGGCCTTGTGGCTGGACTGGCCGTGGCTGGGCTTTACTTCCTTGTGCTTCAACGCCAGGCGAGGGCGCTCGCGAGCGGCAAGCCGACCCTGTTGGCAATGGGCGGCTATCTCATCCGCCTGGTCCTGGTGGTCGGCAGCGTCGTCGGTCTGCTGCTCTGGGGGCTGCCCGCGGGGATCGCCTGCGCGCTTGCGTTCATCATCGCGCAGCGGATAGCTCTCTTTGTGGTCAAGAAGAAGCTGCCGAGCGGTGAGTGAGAGGCGGCAGGTATTCCGCCGGCCCGCACATTCCCTACACGGCTACGTCCACGCGTTCGTTGATCCGGGCCGACTGCACGGCTGCGAATACCATCGCCACCGAGCCGAGGTTGTCGCGTCCGCTCGTCTCGGGCTCGGAGCCGTTTTCGATGCATTCGCCGAAATGGAGCAGCGAGTATGGGATGCTCGTTACCGGCATCTCGTCGAGCGGCTCGACGGGCGTGATGTCATCGCCTCGGGCGATCTCGACGCGTTCGCCGATCAATCGAATCTGGCCCTCGTCGCAGTCGATCTCCCACTGCCCGTTCCAGGACGTTTCGGGGCCTCGGCTCGACCACGTGGCGTCGTAAAGCACCCGGCCCCCGTCGGTCATCTCGAAGCAGATCGATGCCGAGGGATCGTTCTTGAACCAGCTCCACTGCGGGCGCCACGAGGCCGCGTATGCGCTCGTCGCATTCGTGCCGAGGATGTAGCGCATAAGGTCGAAGTGGTGGATGCTCATGTCGATGATGAGCGGGTATGGCATTGTCTCTCGGAAGGTGCCTCGGAAGTCCGTGCATTTCCTGAAGCGGACGACGACGTTCGCCGGATTGCCGACGACTCTCTCGGCCAGCAGGCGTCGTATCGTCCGCGCCCACGGTGCGAAGCGATAATTCTGACTGACCATGAGCACCTGGCCGGCCTGCTCTGCGGCGTCGACCATTGCTCGGCAGTCGTCCATCTTGTCCGCCAGAGGCTTCTCAGTCAGCACGTGCAGCCCGGCCCTGAAAGCTTCCTCTGAGACCGGTCTGTGGAATTGCGGCGGGGTCACGTTGATGACGGCATCAGCCTGCACGTTCCGCAGCGCATCGGTCAGGCTCTCGAAGCACAAGTTCTCTCCGAGGCCGGTCTTCTCGCGCGCCGCTGCGAGCGCCTCGGGGCTGATATCCACGAGCGCCGCATGCTCGGTCCGGGAGTCCTTCATCACGTTAATGAGCCACCCCCCGCCGGCACCAGCAACACCTACCTGGATAACCTTCATGAGATGTCTTCCTGCAAATTATCGAAACGGTGAAAGGGAAATAGGACGGATTCAAAAAGAACCGCCGGCAAGGCTGCCACAGGCGCCGCGCCATCTGCCGGCTTCACTCGTCAACTATACCCACGGCGTTGCCGTGGGCTATTCTATTTTGCCCCTGACGGGGCGGCAAGCCAAGGCCGGTATTCTATACACGTCAAATACATGCCCCATCTCGGCATCCAGCCCCCCTTATCTGTGTTTATCCCTGCCGAAGGCAGGCAGGCGGGCGGGTGGGCGGGTCCGTTGCAGGGCCTTTCGAAAGCCGCTCCGCTTCTGGTCGAAAAAAGCCCTATTGCTCCAGCAGCGCCCCGCGGATAAGATCGCCCACTTCGCTCGTCGAATACCCCATCTTGCCGGCGGCCATGCTCTTGAGCTTCGTGGCGGTTACTTGCATGATCGCCTGCTCGGTTTTGGCCGCGATTTCGGTCTCGCCGAGATACTCCAGCAGCATCACTGCCGCGGCGATTGCGGCGACCGGGTTGATCACATTCATACCGGTATACTTCGGTGCGGAGCCGCCGATAGGCTCGAACATCGAGACGCCTTCAGGATTGATGTTGCCGCCCGCGGCGACGCCCATCCCGCCCTGGATCATCGCACCCAGATCGGTGATGATATCGCCGAACATGTTGCACACGACGATGACGTCGAACCACTCGGGGTTCTTGATGAACCACATGCAGGTGGCGTCGACGTGGGCGTAATCGCGCCAGATGCGGGGGTAATCGGCCGCGCCGACCTGGTTGAACGCCCGCCACCAGAGATCGTGAGCGAAGGTCAGCACGTTCGTCTTCGCACACAGCGTCAGCATGCCGTCCATCTCGACCTTGATGCCGTTATCGGTCTTCTCGATGAGCTTGCCGGTCATCTTGCCGCGTTTGCGATGCTCGAACACGACCGTTCCTTCGGCATCGGGTTCACCGCAGGATGCGAGGTCGTTGCCCTGGCAGCGGATAGTGATCTTGCGGCCGCGCCTGGCGGTCAGGTCGAAGGCGTAGCGGATGCACCGCTCGGCTCCGTGCCGCGTGCTGCACAGGAGTTGCGTGGCCACCTCGTTGGGGGTGTTCTTGAACTGTACGCCGCCCATCCCCGAGTAGAGGCCCTCGGTGTTCTCGCGGACGACGACGAAATCGATGTCCTCGGGGCCTTTACCGGCGAGCGGGGTCGATACTCCCGGATAGAGCTTGACGGGCCGCAGGTTGATGTATTGATCGAGCTCGAAGCGCAGCCTGAGCAGCAGGCCCTTCTCGAGGATGCCCGGCTCGACGTCCGGATGCCCGACGGCACCGAGATAAATCGCATCGAACTCGCGCAGTTCATCGATGGCGCCGTCCGGCAGAATCTCACCGGTCTCGAGATAGCGGTCGCCGCCGAAATCATACTGCTCGAGGTCAAGATTGAATCCGCCGAGCTTTGCGGCGGCATCGAGCACCTTCAGGCCTTCGCGGAGTACTTCGGGCCCGGTGCCGTCGCCGGGCAGCACCGCGATACGGTAATCTTTCATTCGTCCTCCGCTGTGGTGGTGATCTTCTTCTTCATCGGCCCGGCGGGCGCCACGTTACCCGTGCTTGTCTTCCGCGAGGTCGTCGTGTCGGTCTTTATATTCTTGTGAAGTCGAATCCACCAGTCGGGGAGTCTCGGGTAGATATTCCTGATGATAATCGTTCGCGGCCGCGAGCGTTCGAGGCGCTCGATACGCCCGACGAGGTCGCGCAGACAGTTGTTGGCTTCCTCGAAGCGTCGCTCGGCTTCATCGGCCCTGGCCTTCTCGGCGGCGATCCGGGCGAGCAGTTCTTTCTCGCGGGCGGCGAATTCGCGCTCGACAAACTCGGCCGCTGTCCCCGCCGCCTCGGCCTCGATCATCTCTTTGAATGCCTCGGGCGTCAGCCATCTGCGGTTATGCACGACGAAGCCCTGCGCACCCATAGCCTCGGCCCTGGTGACCCACGTGCCCCGGAACCTCACGAAGCCGAGCCCCTCGCGTGCGAGCTCGTTGTCGGGCTCGATGGCAATGACGTGCTCGAACGCCAGGCGCGCGTGTGGTCTCAGCATCGCATGCTCGGAGCACCACGTGCCCAGCGCGAGCCAGGCCTTTGCGTCGTCCGGCTCGGTCGCTGCCAGCCGCTTGCGATACTCCTGCATGAGAAGCTCGGTGGCTGTCTTCTTCAACTCGATTCGCGTGATCTTGCCGGCGGGATACACCACCCTCATCGATCCGGCGGGTGTGACGTATTCGACTTCGACCTTCTCGTCCGTCTGCTTGACAACCTTGCCTTCTCGGACCGATCCGTCGCGGAAGTAGACCAGATCAGCGTGCGCGAGAGGCAGGCAGAAGAGCAGACCCAGCAGCCAGATTGTTCGCTTCATCGCTTGCTCCTTTATCAGCCCGGTTCTCATGTCATTATACATGAGGGAGCCGGCGGGAGCAAGACACGACTGCAATGCGCACGTACAGCAAGCCCCAAAAAAAGATAGTACCATGGTCAGGTCTCCATGGCACTATCTTCATCGCGGCTGAAAAGTTGCGGTGAGCGCACAGATGAGGTACGAGAGTCGACCCTGCATAACCGGCAATCGTCGAAGGCGCACATAGATATGGGATGAAAACGCGCGCAAACTGCCGGACAGCCCGATAACACGGGAAACCCTTACCGGGTTGCCACCTGTCCTCGGGGCTTCACGCTGAGCTGATCGAGCATCTTCAACGCGAGGCGTGAAGGCACTGCTTTGCGATTCTCCCAGCGATTCACTGTGGCAAATGTTACGCCCAACTCGTGCGCGAAATCTTCCTGAGTCATTCCGAACGATTCACGCAGTTTCTTGATCTCTTCCGGTTTCATTACGGTCTCCTTGCTAATTGTCTTACCAAACTCTGTCAGGATATCACGTCTTTTGACGTGTAAATATCTGACCTATATTAGTAATTATACGCTGTGCTGTGCTCAAGTCAAGTACAAAATCCTGCAAAACAACACTTTTTTTATACTCTCTCAAAGGCACTGGCAGGACAGTGCTCCCGTAAGATGGCTATCATGCATTGATATCACGACATATGTATATCGGATTCTTCATGCAAAATCTTTAGGAAAATCGGAATGTATGCCGCTTTTTTCTTGCGATTCGAGCAAAACTCGAAATTTATGGGGCCCCAGCCTGATGCCCAAATCATGTCGTACTTGTGCTCATGCCCGGCTCTATCTTGAACGCAACTTCGCCCTTTCCGCCACAGCGCCGATCATTGCGTCACCGATTCGAGAGCTCCGTGCCGCCCAATAAGGCCCGACCGGCTTGTGGTCTCTTCGTGCTGGTCAATCACTAATGTTGATTTTTTTCAACATCGAGGTTGATTTTTCGCAACACTCCAGGTAGACTAATCAGAAGTGTGGATTAGTCTGCAATATTCGGATAAATCTTTGGCTGTATTGATGAAGTGAGCCTTACGATAATGTTGTACGGGCTATGATTGGCACGGGCAGTGTTGATTTGAGGCAACATGGGCACCACTCGGTTCAATGGCAGTTCATCGGTTGACAACTCCGGTTGCGACCCTCTGGACCGGTTTGGCGACCTGTCCCGGCGCACCAGTGATCTCGAGATGCTGCAGGCGAGAACCCGCAAACTTGGTGCGCAGGTCTATGAGCTCGCCGTCGTGAGCGACCTGCACGAGGCCCTCGCCTCCGTGCTGTCCGTCGAGGAACTCCTCGACGTCATCCTCGAACGTTGCACTTCGATGGTCGATGCGCAGGAGGGGTCGATCTTCCTCTTCGATCCATCATCTGATGAACTCGTCTTGCGAGCTGCGAAAGGGCGTCTTTCCGAGACCATCATCGGCTTGCGGCAGCAGCTCGGCCAGGGTGTCGCCGGATACGTCGCAAGCGAACGCGAGCCGGTCCTGGTCTCCGACATCGAAGCTGACGGACGCTTTCCCGCGCGCAGGTCCAAACGATACGTCTCCGGCTCGTTCCTGTCGACTCCTATGGTGGAAGGCGACCGGCTTGTCGGCGTGATCAACGTCTCCGGAAAATCAGATCGCCGGTCTTTCGACGCCGACGACCTGAAGGACGTGCTGCTCGCGGCGAATTACTCGGCGGGCGTGCTGGGGAACCTGTCCAAGGACGATCCCCGCGGAGACTTTGGCCGCAGCCTGCACGCACAGATCGACGGCGCGCTCGAGAGACTCAACGCGACCAACAGAGAGCTCGCGCTCCTGCGCGAATGCAATCAGGCGATGTTCCAGAGCATACCGCTGGGCCTGGTTGCCTTTGATGATGGTTACAAGGAGCTTTTCACCAACGGCATGGCCCGGGAATTGCTCGGGCTTGGCGGTGACGACAATCTGAAGCGCTGCCTCGAGCAGCTCGATGTACAGCAGCCCGGCCGTGACTGGCCCGGCGAGCTGGCCCAAGTGCTCTCCTCCGGCAACGAGATGCGCTTCGACGAGGCCATCCTGCGCGTCCCCGGCAGCGACCGCCAGAGAACCGCTCGCATGATCGTCTCGCCGCTGCGCGACGACGGCGGCGGTGTCTGTGGAGGGGTGATCGTGATTGAAGACATAACCGAGAATGTGCGCCTCGAACGTGAGATCGCCGCCAGCGAACATCACGCCGTGATCGGCAAACTCGCCGCAAGAGTCGCCCACGAGGTGAACAACCCGCTCGACGGGATAATGCGTTTCGTCAACCTCTCGCTGGCAATCCCACCCAAAAACAGTACCGTGGTCGGATACCTGGGAGACTGCAAGACGGGCCTTGAACGGATGGCGGGGATTGTCAGCTCTCTGCTGGAGTTCTCGCGCAACCGGCCGCCTGCACGTCGGGGCGTTGACGCAAACCATGCCATAATAGAGGCCGTCGAAATGATGCGGCCGAGGGGGCAGGCATTGAGCGTGCAGATTAACTGCGACCTCGCGCCCGACTTGCGGCCTATGCCCTGTGGCGAGGTCGTCCAGGTCATGATGAACCTGCTCAAGAACGCTTTCGATGCGATGCCCAGTGGCGGCGAAGTCTCGATCATCACGCGCGCCGAGGATGAGATGATACTCATAGAGGTGGCCGACACGGGTGAAGGTATGCCCGGGCACGTCCTCCGGCGGGTGTTCGACCCCTTCTTCACCACGAAGCCGCCGTCGAAGGGCACGGGGCTGGGCCTGGCTATCTGCCGGCAGATCATAGGCAAATATAACGGTACCATTGGTGTCGAGAGCGAACCGGGGGCCGGCACTACCTTCAGAATCGCCATCCCGGTGCCGTAGATGCTGGAACTATATTATGCCAGATGGACGAGTCCTGGTCGTCGATGATGATGCACTGGAGTGCAGGTCGCTCACCGAGCTCCTGCGGCTCGAAGGATACAAAGTCGAGTCCGCCAATGGTGGACCTGAAGCCATGACGGCCCTCGACAGGGCCCCGTACGACGTGCTGTTGACCGACGTGAGCATGCCCGAAGTTTCCGGTTTCGATCTGCTCAAGCACTGCTCCGACGAGCACGCCAACACCGCGGTGATACTCATCACGGGCTACGGGCAGATCGAAAGCGCTGTAGAAGCGATCAAGATGGGAGCCGACGACTATATCACCAAGCCGCTGATCGACG